>CACWKJ010000009.1 GCA_902761395.1 uncultured Elusimicrobium sp.
TTTATTAAAAACCATAGATTACTTTAAAAGGAGTAAAATATGAAAACAAAAGGTATTATCCTTGCCGGCGGAAAAGCTACAAGACTCTACCCTATAACTTCAACAATTTCTAAACAGTTGTTGCCTGTCTATAATAAACCTATGATATATTACCCGCTTTCTGTTTTAATGCTTGCCGGAATAAAAGATATATTAATAATTTCAAATTCTTCAACTTTACCCAGACTAAAAGATTTATTCGGTGACGGTAATAATTTAGGTATAAATATTTCTTATGCCGAACAAGAAAAGCCCAACGGACTTGCAGAAGCATTTGTTATTGGCGAAAAATTTATAGGTAAAGATAATGTTGCTTTAATTTTGGGTGATAATATATTTTTCGGTCACGGATTTTCCGATATTTTAGATAAAGCAAAAAACAGAAAAACAGGTGCGACGATTTTCGGCTATTATGTTGAAGATCCATGCAGATACGGAATAGTGGAACTTGATAAAAATAAAAAGCCTGTATCCATTATAGAAAAGCCGAAAAACCCGAAATCCAATTGGGCTGTCCCCGGACTGTATTTTTACGATAATTCCGTAATAAAAATAGCTAAAAGTATAAAACCTTCGGCAAGAGGGGAACTTGAAATAACGGATATGTAAACAAAATTTATTTAAAAAATAAAAAGTTGTCTGTAGAACTGTTAGACAGAGGTTTTGCTTGGCTTGATGCGGGAACATATGATTCGTTGTTGGATTCTGCATTGTTTATAAGAACAATAGAACAAAGACAGGGAATAATGGTAGGTTGTTTGGAAGAAATTGCATACAAAAGAGGTTTTATCAACAAAAAACAATTGTTGGAACGAGCCAAACAGCTGAATTCGGTATACACAAAATATTTGTTAAAAGTTGCAAATGAAAAAAATTAGATTTTATATAGAAACTATCGGTTGTCAAATGAACGTAAACGATTCCGATAAAATGGCGGAGATTTTATCGGAAAAAGGTTGTTTGCGCACGGAAGATATGTCACAAGCCGATATCGTTATTGTTAATACTTGTTCAGTAAGATTTTCCGCGGAACATAAAGCATATTCGTTGCTTGGAAGATTAAAAGAACAAAAGGATGTAAATCCCGGCTTGATTATCGGGGTTACAGGTTGTATGGCCCAATATGCCGCAAAAGAAATAAAATCAAGATGTAAATTTGTAGATTTTGTTTTAGGTGCAAGAGATGTAGATTTGTTTTGTGAAGCTATAAGTAAATATATTCCCGACAACAAAGACAAAAGTCAAAAGATAAATGAAAACGGTGAAGTTTTCAGATATATAACGATAATGAGAGGGTGCAGCAATTTTTGCTCTTATTGTATAGTTCCTTACGTTAGAGGTCCTGAAGTAAGTATAGATTATAATGAGATATTGAAAGAAGTAAACAAAGCTTGTGATGACGGTATAAAAGAAATAATTTTGTTGGGACAAAATGTTAATTCCTACAACTATAACGGTGTGAATTTTACTCAATTATTACAAAAGATATCCGAGATAGACAAAGTTAAAAGAATAAGATTTATGACAAATCATCCGAAAGATTTATCGGATGAACTTATAGATGAAATAGCATCAAACAAAAAAATTTGCAAGCATATTCATTTGCCGTTGCAGTCGGGTTCAAACGATATTTTAAAAGCGATGAATAGAAAATATACTTATGAACAATATAAAGATTTATACGAAAAAATAAAAAAGAAAATACCGGATATAAATATTACGAGTGATATTATAATAGGTTTTCCGGGAGAAACAGATAAAGATTTTCAAGATACTTTTAATGCTTCAAGACAATTACAATTCGGCGGGTTGTTTATATTTAAATATTCACCAAGGCCCAAGACTCTTGCTGCAAAATTAAAAAATACGGTTTCATTGGAAACAATAAAAGAAAGGCACAGTCTTTTACTTGAAGATTCTAATATTATTTCTAAAAAAATAAATGAAAAATATATAGATAAGACCATAGAAGTGTTGGTTGAAAGAGTTAACAATAATATTGCGGAAGCAAGAAACAGTCAAAATATAAAAGTGTTTTTCGATACAAAAGAAAATTTAAAAGGTAAAACGGTTAATGTTAAAATAACAAAAGTTTTACCTAACAGTATGTCGGGAATTTTACAATAATGAGAATTTTTAAATTAGTTTTAGGATTATGCTTAATATGTGTTTTAGCAATGATTTCTTACATTCTTTTTAATGTAAATAAAGCGTTGAAATATTATCCGATAATCGAACAGTACAGCCAACAATACAATGTGGATCCGTTGTTTATAACATCAATCATAAAAGTGGAATCGAATTTTAATCCTGATGCAAAATCTAAAAAAGGTGCAATAGGTTTAATGCAAATAATGCCTCCGACCGCAAAAGAAATTGCAGGAAAATATTTTAGTGTCACTGATTTCAATGAACAACAATTATATGATGCCGACTTTAATATAAAAATCGGTGTTTGTTATGTGAAAATATTGTCGGATATGTTTAACAATAACGCGAATTTGGTTTTGGCTTCTTATAATGCTGGACTGGGAAATGTTCAAAAGTGGCAGCAGGAAAATCCGATTATCGAATATGATTCCGAAGAAATGCCTTTTAAAGAAACGAAAAATTATGTTTCAAAAATTAACAGATTTTATAACACTTTAAAATATTTTGTAAGAGAAAGAAAGAGTAAAAATGAATAAGTTTAAACTTTTTTTAATAAGTGTTTTTACGGCTGTTTTATTTAGTTCTTGTTTTAACACCGATTCCGACAAAACAAAAAGAGAATCTTTTGTTGAACCGTTGAAGATGGAAACAATTTATCCGTATATTAACGATATTGAAATTGTAAATGATAGCCAGGTAGTTGCTGTTTCTGTCGGGAAGAAACATTCCGTAGGATTGAAGAAAGACGGAACGGTAGTTGCTGTAGGAAGTAATGATAAAGGGCAATGCAATGTTCAAGATTGGGAAGATATCGTTGCAATTTCTGCAGAGGAAGACCATACTGTCGGATTAAGAAAAGACGGAACAGTAGTTGCAACAGGAAAGAATGATGACGGACAATGTAATGTCGGAGACTGGAAAGGCATAGTTGCTGTTTCTGCCGGGTGGAACCATACCATAGGACTGAAAAAAGATGGGACTGTAGTTTCATGCGGAAATAATAAATACGGACAATGTGATGTTAAAAAATGGAAAGATATTGTTGCTGTATGTGCAGGTGATAAACATACAGCGGGATTAAAGAAGGACGGAACGGTTGTTGTGGCATCTTCTTATTGGAATAGTGTTTTATTCAGAACCGCTGCTCGAATTGTCAAGCTTTTTAGCAAAATAGATATTTCCGGAGAAAGTGTTGTGGATGACTGGAAAGATATAGTTGCAATCTCGGCAGGATATGGATACACATTAGGATTAAAGAAAGACGGAACTATTATTCCTGCATACTCGACATTTGGTTCCGACTCTGATGAAGATATAAATAAAACGTTTGATGAAGTAAAAAAATGGGGAGATGTTAATGTGTTGTCGTCAGGTGGTTCCTTTCCGCCAAATGTAGCAGGTATTAAAAATGATGGAGCTGTCATTTATGCCGGTTCAGATTTTGAGTCCGCTTTCAAACGAAATATTTTAAAAGATTGGAAAGAGATTGTTGCTGTTTCCGGAACAGGTGTAGGACCGGGACCTAATTCTGCAAATTCCTTTGTCGGCCTAAAGAAAGACGGAACAGTGATTGCATACGGAGATAACAAATATGGTGAATGTGATGTTCAAGATTGGAAAGATATTGCAGCTGTTTCAGCAAACTCTCTTCACTCAGTAGGATTAAAGAAAGATGGAACGGTTGTTGCAACAGGAAATAATAAGTATGGACAATGTAATGTTGGAGACTGGGAAGATATAGTTTCTATTTCTGTCGGAATGGAGCATACAGTAGGATTAAAGAAAGACGGAACGGTGGTTGCAACAGGATATAATAAGTTTGGACAATGTAATGTTCAAGATTGGAAAGATATAGTTTCGATTTCAGTCGGGGCGACACATACAATAGGATTAAAAAAAGATGGAACGGTTATCTCTTGCGGAAAGAATGATGATGGACGGTGTAATGTTCAAACATGGAAAAATATTGTTGCAATTTCAGCCGGTTTAATACATACAGTAGGATTAAGAAAAGACGGAACGGTAGTTGCAACAGGGAATAATAGTTACGGACAATGTTATGTCCAAAATTGGAAAGATATTGTTGCAATTTCTGCGGGGTGGTATCATACTATAGGTTTAAAGAAAGATGGGACGGTTGTTGCTATAGGATCTAATTTTTATGGTGAATGTTGTGTACAAAATTGGGAAAATATTACAGCAGTTTTAGGGGAGTTTTTCTGTACATTTGGTTTACAGAAAGACGGAACAATTGTTACTGCAGGTAATGGTATTGAGGACTGGAAAGATGTTGCGGCAATATCCGTAGGAAGTTTTCATTATGTCGGTATAAAAAAAGACGGAAGTATTGTTTCTTTGGGAAATAATAAATACGGACAATGTAACGTTGAAAGTTGGGGAAATCAAAAGGGTAATAAATAATGAACAAAATTAAACTTTTTTTAATAAGTGTTTTTACGGTTGTTTTATTTAGTTCTTGTTTTAATACCGATTCCGACAAAACAAAAAGAGAATCTTTTGTTGAACCGTTGAAAATGGAAACATTTTATCCGTATATTAACGATATTGAAATTGCAAATGATAACCAGGTAGTTGCTGTTTCTGTCGGGAAGGAACATTCCGTAGGATTAAAGAAAGACGGAACGGTGGTTGCTGTAGGAAGTAATGATAAAGGGCAATGCAACGTTCAGGATTGGAAAGATATTGTTGCGATAGTTGCAGGATATTATCATACTGTAGGGTTAAAGAAAGACGGAACGGTGGTTGCTTGTGGTGATAACGAAGATGAACTATGTAATGTTCAAAACTGGAAAAATATTGTTTCTATATTTGCCGGTGAATACTATACCGCCGGTATAAAGAGTGACGGATCGGTTGAAATTGTTGGAAAAAAGATTAATTCTATCATTAGTAAAACAAAAAACTGGAAGGATATGGCCGCTATTTTGGTTAAAAATGAATTTCCTAAAAGCGATGAGTTTTGTATTATAGGCCTTAAAAAAGATGGAAAATTGACAACTATAAAACAGAGTAAATTTTTTACAAGATTAAAAGAATTTTTTATAGAAAAAACTATTATGTTGGGAGCAGACTTGCAAGGTGACTTAAGAGTAAAAAAATGGAAAAATGTTGTTGCAATAGACGGAGGTTTTTATAACACCATCGGATTAAAGAAAGACGGTACTGTTGAAGTTGCACAAATTCAAGCCGGCCTTTTGGTTGGAGGTTTGATTGAACAATCTATAAAGAATGCAGATGCAAATGATAAATATTTTAATAAATTTTCGCAGGAATTAAAAAGTTGGAAAGATATTGTAGCTATATCAAAATTATACGGATTAAAGAAAGACGGTACAGTTGTTACGGCAGAAGATTTGCCGCTGTTACACATCGTTCCCGGACAAGTTGATATTTGTAGTTGGGAAAATATTGATTCTATAGCTGTGAGTGTTTGTTATGCCGTGGGGTTAAAAAAAGACGGTACGGTTGTTGCTGTCGGAGAGGGAATTAGAGGTCTGTGGCAATACAATGTTGATGACTGGAAAGATATTAATTCGGTATATTCAGGTTTTTATCACGTCGTTGGATTAAAGAAAAACGGAACGGTTGTTGCAACAGGTAATAATAAAAACGGTCAGTGTAATGTTCAAAACTGGACAAATATTAAAACTATTGTATCCGGTAATAAAGAAACTGTTGGTATAACTAAAGACGGAACGGTAGTTGCTTGTGGTTCAAATGAATATGGACAGTGTAATGTTCAAG
This sequence comes from uncultured Elusimicrobium sp., assembly GCA_902761395.1. GTDB lineage: Bacteria > Elusimicrobiota > Endomicrobiia > Endomicrobiales > Endomicrobiaceae > Ruminimicrobiellum. Next base: position 5,956 of record CACWKJ010000009.1, read on the forward strand.
ATTGGAAAGATATAGTAGCGATATCTTTAAGAGACGAACATACCGTTGGATTAAAGAAAGACGGAACGGTGGTGGCAACGGGTAATAATGCGGATGGACAATGTAATGTTCAAGATTGGAAAGATATTTGTGAGATAGCTGCGGGATATTCTTATACCATTGGGTTAAAGAAAGACGGAACTGTTGTTGCGACCGGTAGTAATAAGTTTGGTCAATGTGATGTTCAAGATTGGAAAGATATTGTAAGAATTTTTGTAGGTATGGCCAAAACTATCGGCTTAAAGAAAGACGGAACTGTTGTTGCGACCGGTAACAATAGGTTTGGTCAATGTGATGTTCAAGATTGGAAAGATATTTGTGATATATCTGCGAAATATATTAACACAGTTGGCTTAAAAAAAGACGGAATGGTAGTTGCTTGTGGTTCAAATGAATATGGACAGTGCAATGTTCAAGATTGGAAAGATATTTCTGCGATATTTGCAGGAGGATATAATTTTACCATAGGACTAAAAAAAGACGGTACAGTTGTTGTTGCCGGAAACGGTGTGAGAGACTGGGAAGATATTGTTGCAATATCGGCAGGTCCGGAGTTTGACTGTAATGTTATCGGTATAAAAAGAGATGGGAGCATTATTTCTTCCGGATGTAATGAACATGGAGAATGTAATGTTGAAAGTTGGGGAAATCAAAACAAATAAAAATTATTTGCGGGCAGAAAAATAGAGTAATAATATTAAATAGTTTAAAATATAAGGTAAAAAATGGCTGAACAAAACAAAACAAAAAAAGAAAATGCACCTACACCACTAATGCAACAGTATCTGGATATTAAGGCAAATTATCCGGATGTGATACTGTTTTTCAGATTGGGTGACTTTTATGAAATGTTCGGTGATGATGCAATAAAGGCTCACAAAATATTGGAAGTTATACTTACAAAAAGGCAAACAACTCCGATGTGCGGAGTACCTTACCATTCAGTAAATAATTATATCAGAAAACTTGTAAAAGCAGGTTTTAAAATAGCGATTTGCGAACAGCTTGAAGATCCGGCATCGGTAAAAGGTATAGTAAAAAGGGGAGTTGTCAGAGTTATAACTCCCGGAACAATTTTGGAAGATAATTTGTTGGATTCCAAGCAGAACAACTTTTTGATGTCTGTAATTGTGGATGCTTTAGACAAAAATGCAGCAATTGCGGTAAGTGATATTTCTACAGGAGACTTTTTTACATACAGATCTACAGTATCTAATTTGGAAAACGAAATTACAAAATATAAGCCTAACGAAATAATTATACCTCAAAAAGATTGTGCAAACGAAAAACTTCAAACAATATTACAAAAGTTCGAAATATTAGCTTCACCGGTAAAAGATATTTATACGGACAGCGGTTATTGTGAAAGCTTTATAAAGAAAACTTTAAATGTTCAATCATTGGCACACTTTAATATTGCGGATAAGCCCGACATCATTTCAGCTGTCGGAACAGTTTTTGTTTATATTCAAGAAAATCAACCGCAAACAATTTCTATATTACAGAATATAAAATATATAGAAAATAACGATTTTATGGTATTGGATTCCGTAGCTATAAGAAATTTGGAAATATTAAGATCGTTATCTACTCTAAAACAAGAAGGTTCGTTGCTTGATGCTATAGATTCTACTGTTACACCGATGGGCGCAAGGCTGTTAAGAAATTGGTTAATAAAACCTTTATTAAACATTTCGGAAATTGAAAACAGGCAAAATAACACAAAAGTATTTGTTGAAAATACATCGTTAAAAGAAGAACTCAGACAAGATTTAAAATCTGTTTGTGATTTGGACAGGATTGTATCAAGAATTGTTAGCGGCGGTGCTCATCCCAAAGAAATGTTGGCATTAAAAGATTCTTTGGTAATAATAAATAATATCTTACAAAAGTTGGAAAAAGAAGCCTCTTTTAAGACCAATATTGATACAAGTGTTGCTTTAAACATTATAAACAAAATAGAAAGTTATATAAATCCGGAAGCGCCAATACTTTTGAAAGACGGTAACGTAATAAAGAGCGGAGTATCAAAAGATTTGGACGATTACAGACTTTTAAGTAAAGATGCTAAAAAATATATATCCGATTTGGAAGTAAAAGAAAGAGAAAAAACAGGAATAAATACGTTGAAAATAGGTTATACTTCCGTTTTCGGTTATTACATAGATGTAACAAAATCCAATGTTCATTTGGTACCTGCAGAATATATAAGGAAACAGACACTTACAAATTCGGAAAGATATATAACCCAGGAACTTAAAACTCTTGAAGAAAAAATAATTTCCGCACAAGATAAAATTATAAAATTGGAAACTGAAATTTTTGTTTCATTGAGGCAGGAAATTGCGACATATTCCAACTACATATTAAACTTGTCGGCAATGATAGCCGAGCTTGATATCTTTTTGTCTTTTGCCGATAATGCAATAAGATACAACTATTGTTGTCCTAAGGTTTCTAATACTAAAAATTTGATTTTAAAAGATGCAAGACATCCTGTTGTCGAACAAATTTTAAAAAGCGGTAATTTTGTTGCAAACGATGTGAATTTAAATGATACAAGTGAACGTGTTATGATTATAACCGGTCCTAATATGTCAGGTAAGTCGACATATTTAAGACAAACCGCATTGATAGTTATAATGGCTCAAATAGGTTCTTTTGTGCCTTGCAGTTATGCCGAAATAGGTATAGTAGACAGAATCTTTACAAGAATCGGTGCAGGTGACAATTTGGCGGGCGGAGAGTCTACATTTATGGTGGAAATGTCTGAAACAGCGAATATTTTGAATCAATATACAGACAGAAGTTTAATCATTCTTGATGAAGTCGGCAGAGGAACTTCCACTTATGATCGTATGTCTATTGCTTGGGCAATAATAGAATCGTTTTCGGATATGTCCAACAAAAATAATGCCGGTGCAAAAGTTTTATTTGCGACACATTATTTTGAACTTACATCTTTAGCAAATAAAAACGGCATAATAAATAAAAGCGTTGATGTAAAAGAGTGGAACGGTAATGTTATATTTTTACATAAGATAGTTGACGGCGCCGCGGATAAATCTTACGGAATACATGTTGCAAAAATAGCAGGACTTCCGTACAAAGTAACAAAAAGAGCTTACGAAATATTGAACGGTTTGGAAAAAAATCTTCATAAAAATTTCTCTAAATTCGAAAACGAAATTCAGCAACCGAATCTTTTTACTTCAATTGAGCCTGAAATTTTGATAGAATTAAGTAAGTTGGATGTAGATAGTTTAAGACCTATAGATGCATTAAAGTTGTTGTCCGAATGGAAAGAAAAATATAAAAAGTAGTACCGGGGGCTTTATGTTGAATAGAAGAAAATATTCAAGACTTCCTGTAATAAAAAATGTAGCAAAAGAAATTTTCATATCTACGGATAAAGGCTATTTTCAAGGTTTAATAATTAATTTGTCTGCAGGCGGATTATTATTGTTGATGTATGCGGATTTGCCTGTAGGTACACAAGTTTGTTTCTTGTTCGACTATCCGCCTTTAGAAACCGAACCTATCTTCGGAGAAGTTATAAGATCAACACAAACAAAAGCAATTGTCAGAGAAGTTGCTATAAAGTTTACAAAAATAAGTACATTAGATTCCAAAAAAATCAACAGATTAGCTATTGATTATATTGATTGCGAAAATAAAATAATGCTCGGTGCATTGGATGTTTGCAGAAAAGAGTGCAGTTATTATAATTTCTGTGAGAAGAAGTTAAAGATAAAATAAAATGGCAATAAAGATTTTAGACGAAAACACTATAAACAAAATTTCCGCAGGGGAAGTTGTTGAAAGACCTTTAAATGTTGTAAAAGAGTTGGTGGAAAATGCTCTTGATGCAAATGCTACAACAGTATCGGTGGAAATAGAAAAATCAGGTAAAAAGTTTATTTCCGTTTGCGATAACGGTTGCGGAATGAACAAAGACGATTTACAAATGTCTGTTTGTCGTCATGCAACAAACAAAATAACAAACTTTGATGACCTTTCAAACACGTTTTCTTTGGGCTTTAGAGGAGAGGCATTACCTTCCATTGCTTCGATTTCAATGTTTACAATAAAGACTCAGCAACAAGGTCAAAATTCCGGTTGGCAGCTTTCCATGAACGGAGAATCAAAACCTGAAATTCAACCTTGGGCGGGAGCTTACGGAACAACCGTTGAAGTAAGAAATTTATTTTTTAATACACCTGCAAGAGAAAAATTTTTAAAAAGTGATATTACCGAAAAAGCTAAAATTATAAGTTGTTTGGATGAAATCGCTCTTGTAAGAAACGATATAAATTTAAAGATAGTATCAGATGGGAAAGTTGTATCCGATTATCATAAAACAGATTCAAAGTTGCAAAGAATAGAAGATGTGTTGGGTAAAAATATTTCACAAAAATTAAAACATATTTCTTTCGGTCATCCGAAAGTTGAAATAGACGGGTATATTACAACAAGACAAAATTCTTTCCCGCAAAAAAATATGCAATATTTATTTGTTAACGGAAGATGTGTAAATTATCCTAAATGGTTAATACATGCAATATATCAGGCATCCAAAGAAGCAATACCTATAGGAAGACATCCGGGAATAATATTGTTCTTGAAAACCAATCCGTCCGATATTGATATAAATGTTCATCCTACAAAAAGAGAAATAAAGTTCGTTCAAGAAAACCAAATGTATGAACTTTTTTATTCTTTTATTAAAAACTCTTTGGAATCGGATGCTCCGGCAAACATAATAAATATTCAAAACGATTCTGTTTCTTCAAATGATACAAAAAACAATTTTATTCCGCCCGAATATAAACACAGCGGCGGTTACGGCGGTATAAAGTATCCTTCAAGACAATTTAGTGTTAAAGATTATCAAAATGTTTATCAAACACCTGTTATAAATAAAGAAGAAACAGGAATTACTTCTGTTTCGGAACCGGTAAAACTTACACAAACCGATTTGTTGCAACAAGATAATTTTAAGTTTATAGGCCAAATTTTTGAAACATATATTTTAGTGGAAAAAGAAAAAAGTTTTTATATAATAGACCAACATGCCGCACAGGAAAGAGTAAGATATGAAATGTTTTCAAATCAGTTGGAACAAAACTCTTTGAAAATACAACAACTTTTAATACCGGATGTTTTTGAACTGCAAAAATCAAAAGCAATGTTATTAAAAAACAATTTGGACACATTTAAAAAGTTAGGGTTTGATGTTGAGGAGTTCGGTGATAACAGTTTCAGATTAACCGCATATCCGGCACTTTTGGGAAACAATGTTAACTTTATTGAAATAATAGATGTTTTGGTTGGTTTTTTGGAAGAAGAAAAAACTACCGATGTTGAACAGATAAAAGAAAAAATTATAAGAGCTTCCTGCAGAACAAGCATTAAAGCGGGGGACAAAGTCTATGAACAACAGGCAAAAGCTTTATTAAGAGAACTTTTTGCTTGTAAAATGCCTTGGACATGTCCTCACGGAAGACCTACCGTTTACACATTAACACTATCCGATTTGGAAAAATTCTTTAAGAGAATTTAATACGACAATGTATAATTTATAATGTACAATGTATAATTAACGACAAATTATAAATAAAAAAACAGCAGGTATTTTTCATACCTGCTGTTTTTTATTAAGATATTCTTATTATTTTATTAACATACTTGTAAATGATCTAACTACAAATATGATTGAAATTACAAAGAATATTGCTGCACAAACGATATGTGCTACAGGGTTTGTTAAAGTTAATGCAAGTTCCAAAGCCAACAAACCGAACAAAGTTGTAAACTTAATAATCGGGTTCAAAGCTACTGAAGAAGTATCTTTGAAAGGATCACCAACCGTATCACCTACAACTGTTGCTTTGTGAAGTTCAGAACCTTTTTCTCTCATATCAACTTCAACGATTTTCTTTGCATTATCCCATGCACCACCGGCATTTGCCATAAATATTGCTTGGAACAAACCGAACAATGCTATAGATATTAAATAACCTATAAAGAAATATGGCTCGATAAATGCAAAAGCTATTGTTGAAAAGAATATTACCAAGAACAAGTTCCACATACCTTTTTGAGCATATTGTGTACAAATCTTAACAACTTCTTTACTTTGTTCTGTAGAAGCTTTTGTTACTCCGTCAAGTTTAATGTTACCTTTAATATATTCAACAGCTTTATAAGCACCGCTTGTAACAGCATGGTTGGATGCACCGGTAAACCAGTAAATTACTGCACCGCCTGCAATCAAACCTAACAAGAAAGGAGCATGTAACAATGATAATGAAGAAGCTACTGCACTTTCTCCGTTTGCTGCCATCAATGTGAATATAATGGAGAATATCATGGTTGTTGCACCAACAACAGCTGTACCTATCAATACAGGTTTTGCTGTTGCTTTAAATGTGTTTCCTGCACCGTCGTTTTCTTCCAATGTTATTTTGGATTTATCGAAGTTTGGCTCGAAACCGAAATCTTTCTTTATTTCTTCTTTAATGTTAGGAACATTTTCGATTAAAGAAAGTTCATATACTGACTGTGCATTATCTGTAACCGGTCCGTAAGAGTCAACAGCTATTGTTACAGGTCCCATTCCCAAGAAACCGAAAGCTACAAGACCGAAAGCAAATACTGCAGGGTGACTCATAATATCAAAACCTGTTAAAGAACTTATTCCGTAAGCTATTGCCATAAGAGTAATTATAACAAGTCCCATCCAATAACCGCTGAAGTTACCTGATGTTAAACCTGCCAAAATATTTAATGAAGCACCGCCGTTCTTTGAAGAATTAACAACATTCTTAACAAAAGAACTTGCTGTTGATGTAAATATTTTTACAACTTCAGGAATTACGGCACCTGCTATTGTTCCGCAGGTAATAATTACTGAAAGTTTCCACCAAAGTCCGTTTGCCAAATCTCCGATTATAAGGTTGGAAACTACGAATGTTAAAGCTATGGAAACAAAAGATGTAATCCAAACTAATGAAGTTAAAGGAGCTTCAAAGTTCATTTTATCTGCATTACCGTATTTTGATTTTGCCAAAGCACCGTTTATCCAGTAAGAAACAGCACTTGCGATTAACATTATAAGTCTCATTACAAATATCCAAACAAGAAGTTTAACTTGGTTTACAGGATCTTTAACTGCAAGTATAACAAACGTTACCAAAGCAACACCGGTAACACCGTAAGTTTCGAAACCGTCAGCTGTAGGTCCAACCGAGTCACCGGCATTATCACCTGTACAATCTGCGATAACTCCGGGGTTTCTTGCATCATCTTCTTTAATATTGAAAACGATTTTCATCAAATCCGAACCGATATCGGCAATTTTTGTGAAAATACCGCCTGCGATTCTAAGAACTGAAGCACCTAAAGATTCACCGATTGCAAAACCGATGAAGCAGGGGCCTGCAAGTTCTCTCGGGATGAATACCAAAATTATAAGCATAACCAAAAGTTCAATACTTATAAGTAACATACCGATGGACATACCTGATTTTAAAGGAATTGCAAATGTCGGGAAAGGTTTACCTTTTAAACTTGCAAATGCAGCTCTTGAGTTTGCAAATGTATTAATTCTCATACCAAACCAAGCAACCGTATAACTTCCTAAAATACCTATAATACTGCAAAGAATAATGATTGCTATTTTAACAAAAGAAAAACCTGTGTTTGCAAAATAAACTGCAATTATTACTGCAAGCAAAGCTTCCAATATAATAATGAATTTACCTTGTGTTATAAGGTATGTTTTGCAAGTTTCATATATTAATTCAGAAACTTCCAACATAGATTTGTGAACTGGTAAATTTTTGATTGATTTGTACTGAACAAAACCGAAAATCAAACCGAAAACACATACCAACAGACCGGCTGTTAATAATGCTGATCCGCTGATTCCGCCCAAAAACGAAACTGATGACAAGTCGGGCAATACAAGGTTTGCTTCACTTGCAAAACTTGGAACACTTGCCATAGCCACTGCAAATACTGCTAACAACAAACTTCTTACTTTGGCTAACATCTTTGCTACTCTCCTTTTTTTATTTATTCTATATATGAATATATATATACTATGTATATACAAAATATAAAATTTTGCTAAAGATTATATTATTTTAAGTATTTGTTGTCAATTTGGGATAATTTTTTACAAAAAATTCACAATTGTTTTAAGAAAAATTTTCATAAAAAGTATATAATTCATAATAGTTTGGTGTAGTGGCAAAAAATATTGAAAAAACAAGCAAAATAGACTATAGTTTTAAAAAGTGCAGATTGTAAATATTTACAGGGAAAAAATTGGTGAAATTGATTAAAACAAAATCAATTAAAGGTTTGTTTTCTGCAAGAGTGATAAATATTATTCTTGCCATGATGATTTTTTTTAGTATGATAATAAATGGCTTTATGCCGAAATCAATACAGAATAGAGAAAATATCGTAGCAATAATGGGAGCCGTAGTAAATAATGTTATAGTGGAAACTTTTACAAGTTGTAATGATACATTAACGGCAATAAGTAACAGAATAACAAAAGATTTATATAAGTATTTGAAATTAGGAGAAGTTGGCACACAAGCACCGATAAGTAGTGGTCAAGAAAAAGAAGAAACCCCTGTAAATACCAGTAGTGACAGCGGAATAGAGATAGAAAGCAGACAGTATAAAGAACTTGTAGAATATGGTGAAGATGAAGGTGTGGTAATAATATCGGTAGGTAAAGTAGCAGAGCGACTATACAGGTTATACAACAATGTCAAGGTGTATTGTAGAGCAGGGACAAACATAGGGCTTTTATTCTTCATTGTGTTTGTGATAGCAATAAGGAATAGGAAGGGATACGGGACAGGAATAAACAATAAGAATATAGAGAATAAAACTAACTTGTGCTGATAAGGCACAGGTTAGTTTTGTTTTTTATATGGACAAAAATAGAGGAAAAAGAAATAGAAAAATGAAAAAAATAAATAAAAATATAGAAGAAGGACAGGAGGAAAAAATGAATATCTTAAGAAAGATAGTCATGGAAATAGGCAAATATTTTAGGGAGACGTACAGCGACCACGTATTTAGGAAAGTGGTGAGCATATTGGTGGTACTGTGTTTTGTATTAAACATAGCAAACCTACCTGCATATGCAAAGAGCGAAAGAAGGGCAAAAGATAATAAAGAAAAGAACGAACAGGTTATGGGAACAGGAAAAACCGATGTTGAAGATTCTTTGGGAATGGTGGATGCTCAAGAATCCGTAAAGACAGGAAACGGAGAAGGTGTAAGTACAATGAATGTGATAGGAAATATGAGTGAAGAAGAAGTGGACAGTATAATAGAGATAGATGAAGAAAACGGAGTAGTAAAAGATAAGAAAAAAGGCAAAATAGTAGCGGTATATAATGCAGAGAAAGAACAAGTATTGGGATACTCCGGACAGAGTGATATCGTATA
>CACWKJ010000010.1 GCA_902761395.1 uncultured Elusimicrobium sp.
TTTTTTCAAGGAAAAACTTTTAAGTTTATTATCAAATAAAGATATAGCAAAGTTGTTTGATGAAAAAAATACCGTATTTAACGAAAAAGAGTATGTAGACAAATTCGGAAATACGGTAAGAACGGATAAAATAATAATAAAGCCAAAAGAAGTTTGTGTAGTGGATTTTAAAAGCTCAATATACGATAAGGAATATATAAATAATCAAATGAAAAAATATATTGAGATATTAAAGGAAATATATACGGATAAAGAAGTAACTTGTTGTATCGTAGATATTGAAAACGAAAAATTGCACGATTTTAATACGGGTATAGAATAAAAATTTATGAAAAGTAAAATAATTAACATTTCTTTAAATGATAATATTGTTGAATACACGGCAAAATATTTGCTTGATTTAGCAACAAATACCGAAAATGATTTTAGTGGAATTGCTGTTGTTATGCCTTCAAAAAGGCCGGCTATGTTTATTAAAAGAGAATTGGCAAAACAAATTAATAAGCCGTTTATTCCTCCTAAATTTTTTACTTTCGAAGAACTTGTAAACTCAATATCGGGTTTACAAAACAGAAGAAAAATATCGAAGATAGACAGCAGTTATATAATTTATGATATTGTTCATAATAATCTTAAAAGTTCGGGCTTTTATCAGTATACATATTCTTCTTTCTTTCAGTGGGCGAACGAAATATTGAGTTTTATAAACTTGTTGGATTTGGAACAAATAAGCAACGATAAATTGCTGAATATTCAGATGCAGGCCGATATAGGTTTTGATGTTCCGGAAAGTATCAACGAACTTTTAAAGAATATATCTTTTATAAGAGAAGAATTTCACAAAAGAATAGAATTGTTAAACAAAACAACAACTGCATATTCTTATTACAATGCCGCAAAATATATAGGAACTTATTTTAAAGATTTTAACAAAGTAATATTGTTTAATCCGTACTATTTGAACAAATCTGAAACGGAAATGTTTAAAGTTTTGTTCAATACGAATAAACTTGATATTATCATAAGAGGAAACAAAGATAATTGGCACTATTTGGACAAAATATATAAAGATTTTAATTGTATTTCAAAAACGGTGAAAGACGTTGTAACTGATAATATTAAATTTTATAGTGCTTACGACGGATATTCCCAAGCTTGTTTGGTTAAAAATTTAATACAGGAAATACCTCAGGCAGAGCTTAAAGATACCGTCGTTATAGTTCCCGATAATACCATACTGCAAGCGGTTACAAGTGAACTTTATTCCGTTATAAAAGATATCAACATTGCTGTCGGATATCCGGCAAATAAAACAACAGTTTTTTCTTTAATGAAGGATTTAATTAAAACTCATTTGAACAGGGATGAAAACAACAAATATTACGTAAAAGATTTTATTTCCATAATATCAAATCCGCTTGTTAAAAATATAAGATTTATCGGAATGCCCGATATTACAAGAATAATAGTTCATGAAATAATATCCAATTTTGATTTTTCTAATAATAAGGCACTGTTTAAATCTTATCAGTTTATATCGTTGGAGGAAATACAAAATAATGCTTCTTTACATGAAGAAATTTCAAAGAAGATAACTTCTTATTGGCAGGAAGTTTCTCCGAAAAGAGTAAAAGAACTGATAACTCAAATGTTGGATATGTTTTTTTACAAATTCGAAATTGTTTCTACAATGTATTCTTTAGGTACAGCGATAAAAAGTATAGCCGATATTATAACTCAAAAAAGTTTAATAAATTCTTATTCGTTCAATATAGGTGCAATAAATATAATTTATGATATCGCAAACCAGTTTTTGAATTCCGTTTGTTCAAAAAATATTTTCAGCCAAAAAGAGTTGTTTAAGATATTTGAAAGTCTTTTGTCTGCCGGGAACATAAATCTTGTCGGAAGTCCGTTAAAGGGATTACAAGTGTTGGGCTTTATGGAAGCAAGAGGTCTTTCTTTTAAAAATGTTTTTATAGTATCTATGTCGGATTCTGTAGTGCCCAATGTAAAAAATATAAATCCTCTTATACCTAAAGAAGTTATAAATTCATTGAATATGGGATATTCCGAAAGAGAAATTGATATTCAAAAATATCAGTTTTACAGTTTGATTTCAGGTACACAAAATGTTTCTTTGATATATCCTTGCGACAATGTAAATATAAGAAGCAGATTTATAGAAGAACTTGTTTGGAAAAAACAATATGAAACAAAGCAGTTAAAATCGGTAACTATTAATAATGCTGTTTTAAATACAACGCTTTTTTCTAATAATAAGCCGGAAATTATTAAAACGGACGAAATAAAGAAATATCTTTTGAACTTCAAATATTCGGCAACAAGTATAGATTCGTATATGAAATGTAAGTTAAGATTTTATTATAAATATGTGCTTAAATTAGGTGAGCAAACAGATTATGATGATGACCATGAAAATATTAATATAGGAAATTGTATTCATGATTTTTTGAGTAATACTTTTTGTGGCGGTTTAACAAAAGAAAAGTTACTTGGTTTGGATAAAGAATCTTACGAAAAAGATTTGGATAAGAAAATAGATGAATATTTTAAAAATGCAAAAACCGGTAAAATGTATTTGTTAAGAAAACTTCTTAAAATGAAATTGGATAAATTTAGAGAAAACGAAATAGAAAGACCGTTTAAACAGGTGTTATGTACAGAGAAAGATTTTAATTCTCAAATAGAAGTAAGTCAAAATAAATATAATCTTATATCAAGAATGGACAGAATAGATGAAAATGAAGACGGAACAATAAGTATTATAGATTATAAAACAGGCAACGTTAAAGATCCGTTGTTAAGTGATAAAAATTTTAGTCTTGATGAAACTAATCTCTCCAGACAAACAATATCAGAAAATATAAAATCTTTTCAGTTGATAATTTATAAGTACTTATATGAACAAAACAATAAAGATAAAACGGTAAAAGATGTAATGCTGTATTCTTTGAAAGATTCTACGATGACATCCTTATTGAAAGAAAATACAAAAATAGATTTTGATATATTACTTAGAGCACTTAAGTTTATTGTTGCCGAAATTAACAGTGATGAACCCTTTAAAAGTGAAATTTATGATGACACGGATTGTCAAAAATGTCCGTATTTTTACTTGTGCAGACAGTAACAATTTTGTATAAATATATGTCTAAATAGTAATAATGTTTATTAGTATGGAGCATAAAATGAAAAGAGCAATTTCGTTTGTACTATTGTTTTTAATGCTTGGTGTAAATATATATGCCGATAAAACAAGCAATTTGTTTGTAATAGAAAGAAGTAAAAATGCAAATGTTGTCAGTTATGATGCTGTTTTAACTGATGACGGAAAAATAAATGAAAAATTTCCGATAGATGCTTATTGGCTTTTGTATGCATATAAAAACGGAGAAAGAGAAGAGTTAAGCGCTTTTGATAAGAAAGCTTACGGATTTAAAGCTAAATATAATGCCGAGAAACAAAATTTTGATTTTGTATTAAAGGCCGCAAAAGATAAACCTATGACTATTGACTTATATGATGGTGTTGCCAAAGCTGTTATAAAAATAAATAACGTTGATTGTTTCTTGGAAAAAGTTTATATCGGTTCTGTTGATGGTGCTTTCGGTATACCGAATGTAAGCTTTTATGAACTGTTCGGTACCGAAGTGTCAAATGGTGCTAAACAGCAACAAAAAATAGTAGTGAAATAACTTTCCTTTTTTTGTATAATATCGAGATTATGAATAGATACATTTTGCTTTTATTATGTTTTGTTTGTTTTTTCCTGCTTTCTTGTGCTTCAACGCAAAAAAATTTTGAAATTAGCGGCAATGAAAGTGAAAATTCTGCTGAAGAAGAAATTGAAAATATTCAAGACCGTGTATTAAGTGATATTTCCAATGTCCAAAAGTCAAACAATTATATTTTACAATCCGGAGATCTTGTAGAAATAAAAGTTTTCATGGAAGATAATATGGACAGAGTTTTGAGAATATCTTCCGATGGTATGGTTACTTTTCCTTTGGTTGGCAATGTTAAAATAGGCGGATATTCAGTATCGGAAGCAGAACAACAATTATCCGAAAAATTAAAATACTATATAAAAAATCCGCAGGTTTCCATGTTGATAAAAGAATATGCAAATAAGATGGTTTATGTTTTGGGACAAGTACAAAAACCTTCGGAAATATCTATTCCTCCGGAAAAATCGATGACTGTTCTTGAAGCAATAACTTCGGTGGGCGGATTTACCGATATTGCAAACACATCAAAAGTAAAAGTTTTAAGAATGGAAAACGGAAAACAAAAAAGTTTGGATGTTGATGTTAATGCAATAACAAAACAAGGTAATAAATCTCTTGATATAGAACTTATGCCCGGAGATGTGATTTTTGTTCCGCAAAGTATGTTTTAGAGGAAGAAATGAACGACAATTTTGTAAATGATACAAAAACCGATGAAATAGATTTCTCTTTTTATGTGTCGGTGATACTGAAAAGAATATGGTTGTTGATAGGTGTCGTTTTCATATGTGTTGTCGGTGCTGTTGCCGTTAATATTTTAATGCAACCTAAGTATAAAGCATCAGTTTTAATGATGATAGACAAAGAAGAATCCGGTAAAATAGAAACAACGGCTTTTAGTTCATGGGCAAGTGATGAAGATTATTACAGAACACAATATAAACTGTTGGAATCAAGGACATTACTCGAAAAAGTTTATAAAAACATGAATTTGGCGGCAAGTCCGGAATTTAAAGAACCTAACGGATGGATTAAATTAAAAAAACATATAAAAATTATTCCCGTACCCAGAAGTCGTTTATTAAATATCGAAGTTGTTTCTTATGATGAACAGTTGTGTGTTGATATTGCCAATACAATAGCCAAAACATTTGTTGAAGATAATATAAATAACAGAGTATCCATAGGAAAAGATGTTATTGCTGCACTTGAAACAACGGAAAGAAGCTCCAAACAACAAGAATTATTAAATTCCATGCCTCAGGTGGTAAACAGTGATTTTATAAAGAACCTTAAAAATCAAGAGATTGAATTATATAAACATTATGTTGAACTTACTGCAAAATATACATCAAATCATCCGGAAGTTATATCCGTTCAAAATCAGTTAAGAGCAATAAGAGAAAAAATAGATATAGAAACAAAAAGGCTTATTCAAAGTATAAAAATTGAACTTTCGGGACAATTTTCAGGAAACAATATAAGAATAATTGATGAAGCAACTATTCCGGAAAAGCCATATATGCCTAAGAAATTACTTAATTTGCTTATAGGGTTTTGTGCAGGTATAATTTTGGGATTGTTGTTTATATTTATTGTTGAATTTTTAGATAAAACAATAAAAACCTCCGAAGATTTACAAGAAAAATTGAAATTGTCTTTTCTTGGTTTCGTTCCGGTTAACAAGTTAAAAAAACTTAAAAGCGAATATGAGTTAATGCTGAAAGAAGGGAATTTCTTAATGGCGGAACAAATAAGGAATATAAGAACAATGTTGGATTTTGCGTTGTCGGATGATAGAAAAGCTCCTGTTATAGTTGCAAGTTCCGTACAAGGCGAGGGGAAAAGCTTTTTTGCGGTAAATTTGGCTGTTGCTCTTGCTCAAACACAAAAAAAAGTTTTGCTTATAGATGGAGATTTAAGAAGATCAAGACTTCATAAAGTATTTAAACTTTCAAATGAAAAAGGAATAACAAATATTTGGAAACAAGATAAAGAATTGGCTGATTTCGGTAACAACATACAAAAAACGGAAATTGAGAACCTTTCTGTTATGACTTCGGGAACAAGGCCGCCGAATCCTTCGGAATTATTAAATACTCCGCTGCTTGAAGTATTTATAAAATGGGCAAATGAAAATTATGATACCGTTATTGTTGATTGTCCGGCTGTATTACCCGTAAGTGATACTTTGTTGTGGGGCAAATATATAAACAAGGCTATTTTTGTTGTAAAGTATGGAAGTACAAATTCAAATTTGGCAGAAATTGCATTAGATAAAATGAAAAAGGTCGGTATAAAAGTTTTGGGTGGAGTAATATCACAATATGAACCTAAAGGTATGACATATACCAAATACGGATATTATAAAAATTATTCTTATTATACCGAACAAAGTAAGGAAAATTAATAATAATCTTTGATTTTTTTATATAAAACTTGTATCTTTATAGATATAAATTTAATAAAATCAATAAATAAAATAAAAAAGGAGAGTAGTAATCATGAGAAAACCATTGATGGCAGGAAACTGGAAGATGAACAAAACCATACCGGAAGCAGTTGCTATGGTAAAAGAATTAAAAGGCAAAATTGCAGATGTTAAAGATGTTGATGTTTTAATTTGCCCTACATTTACGGCAATTTCAGCTTTGGCAAATGAAGCTAAAGGAACAAATATAAATATAGGTGCACAAGATATATTTTGGGAAGCTAAAGGTGCTTTCACAGGTGAAATTGCTCCTAATATGTTGGTAGATGCAGGTTGTACTTATGTAATAATCGGTCATTCCGAAAGAAGACAATATTTCGGTGAAACAAACGAAACGGTAAACAAAAAAGTTAAAGCTGCATTAGCTATCGGTTTAATACCTGTAGTTTGTGTAGGTGAAACATTGCAGGAAAGAGAATCCGATGTAACATTTAAGGTTATTGAAGCTCAAGTAAGAGAAGGATTGAAAGATTTATCTAAAGAAGATGCAGAAAAAGTAGTTATCGCTTATGAACCTGTTTGGGCAATCGGAACAGGAAAAACAGCAACTCCTGACCAGGCACAAGAAGTTCATGCTTTTATAAGAAAAGTTTACGGTGAAATGTATTGCTGTGCAGCAGACAAAATAAGAATTCTTTACGGCGGTTCGGTAAAACCTGAAAATGTAAGTGAACTTATGAAAAAAGAAGATATCGACGGCGGTTTGGTAGGCGGAGCAAGTTTGAAAGCAGATTCTTTTGAAGCTTTGGTAAAATTCTCTAAATAATTATAAAGGAAAAATAAAAATGAACGAAAACAGAGCAAAAAATCCTATTTTGACAAATGTTTCCAACAGACATATTCATTTGTCAAAAGAAGATATGGAAACATTATTCGGTAAAGGACACACATTAACAAAAACAAAAGATTTGGTTCAGCCGGGTGAACACGCTTGTGATGAAACAGTTACAATACAGGGGCCGAAAAGAGCAATAGAAAAAGTCAGAGTTTTGGGCCCGTTGAGAAAACAAACCCAGGTGGAAATATTTGTAACGGATGCCATAAGATTAGGTGTTAATGTATGTATAAGATTATCGGGAGATTTGGCAGGTTCGGAACCTATAAAAGTTATCGGTCCTGCAGGATCAATCGATTTAAAAGAAGGTTGTATTGTCGCTAAAAGACATATTCATTTTACAACAAAAGATGCCGAATTTTACGGAGTAAAAAACGGCGATTCTTTAAAATTGAAAACAGAAGGGGAAAGAGGACTCGTTTTCGATAATGTTATAGCAAGAGTAAGCGATAAAATGGCTTTGGAATGTCACTTGGATATGGAAGAAGCTAATGCTGCCGGTGTGAAAAACGGAGA
The DNA here is from genome assembly GCA_902761395.1 of uncultured Elusimicrobium sp. Classification (GTDB taxonomy): domain Bacteria; phylum Elusimicrobiota; class Endomicrobiia; order Endomicrobiales; family Endomicrobiaceae; genus Ruminimicrobiellum. Next base: position 7,595 of record CACWKJ010000010.1, read on the forward strand.
TAAACTCTTTATATTATAATCAAGGGTATAAAAATGAAAATTGCATTCGGTTGTGATCATGCCGGAATAGAAGTAAAAGATAAATTGATATCTTTTATAAAATCGTTGGGACATGAAATTATAGATTGCGGAACAAATTCCAAGGATAGTTGTGACTATCCCGATTTTGCTCTTAAAGTTGCTCAAAATGTTGTTTCTAAAAATGCAGATAAAGGGATTTTAATTTGCGGGACAGGTATAGGAATGTCGATAGCTGCAAACAAAGTTAAAGGTATAAGAGCAGCGGTGTGTTGGAGTAAAGACACCGCGAAACTTATAGCACAACATAATAATGCAAATATTATGTGTGCAGGAGCAAGGTTTGCCGAAGTCGGAGAAATTTGTTCTTGGATTAAAATATTTTTAGAAACGGAATTTGAACAAAGACATACAAAAAGAATAGATAAAATTACTCAAATAGAAAAGCAATATTAAGTATATTTGATTAAAATTATAAAAGAGAGGAAAATATGAAAAAACTATTAGTTTTGTTTTTTTTGGCAATTCAACCTGCATTTGTTTATTCTGCGGCTGTCACAATATACAATGACAATTTTGCCCTTGTAAGAGATACAAAAGAAGTGGATGTTAGAGTCGGTAAACAAACAATAGAAGTAGACGATGTATCTGCAAAGATAGATCCGACAAGTGTGTTACCGAAATTTCTTTCGGATTCAAACAATATTACCATTCTTGAACAAAACTATGATTTCGATTTGGTTAACAGCAACAAATTGTTACAGAAATACATAGGTAAAGATATAACGGTAGAAAGATATTTGCCGAATTCTCAAAAAGAAAAAATTTCAGGTAAACTTTTATCTGTTCAAGGCGGTACAATAATTAAAACAAATAACGATAAAATTGTTATCAATCCTGACGGAGAAATTTCTCTACCTAAAATGCCTGACGGGTTAATGTTAAAACCGACTTTGTCTTGGTTGATTAACAGTAAGGTTGCAGGTAAGAAAAAATTGGAATTGACATACAAAACAACAGGATTTTCTTGGGTAGCCGATTATGTTGCCGTATTAAATAAAGATGATAAAAATATAGATTTGAATGCTTGGGTAACTATAAATAATACGTCGGGTGCAACTTACAAAGATGCTAAACTAAAATTGGTTGCAGGTGATGTAAATACCGTTAAAGAATCCGGAAGGACTAACAGAGTTATGTTAGCTAAAGCCGCTGTTGCGGAAGAAGCGGCATATGATACTGCTGCAGGTTTTCAGGAACAGGCGTTTTTTGAATATCATATTTATAAGTTGCAAAGAAAAGCAGACTTAAAAGATAATGAAAAGAAACAAATAGAATTTACGGCAGCACAAAATATTCCCGTAGAGAAAAAATACACATATCAAAGTTCTAAAAACAATAAAGTGGAAATTTCGTTGAAATTTAAAAATAATAAAGCATCTAACTTAGGAATACCGTTACCAAAAGGTAAAGTAAGAGTATTTAAAAGTGACGGAGATTCTATAGAATTTGTAGGAGAAGATGTAATTGACCATACTCCGGAAAACAAAGATATGAGATTAACATTGGGTAATGCATTTGATGTTACCGCAGAAAAGAAAATGACAAACTCTTCAAGAAACAATTCTGCAAAACAGTCCGAAGAAACTTATGAAATTGTTTTGAAAAATGCAAAAGACGAAGCTGTAAAAGTTGATGTTATAGAAACTTTTTACGGTTGGTCTAATTGGAAAATCGTTTCCAATTCTCACAAGTTTGAAAAGAAAGATTCAAATACTATAGTTTTTGAAGTTGATGTTCCGGCAAAATCGGAAACAAAAGTTACTTATAAGGTAAAATATTCATGGTAAATATAGCATCAATTATAGACCATACATTACTTAAACCGAATGCAACATATAAAGACTTTAAGTTGTTATGTGAGCAGGCGGTCGAAAAAAGATTTTGTTCTGTATGTGTACCTCCTTTTATGGTGGGAAGTTGCAAACAAGCTGTTATCGATACAGACGTAAAAGTTTGTACGGTAATAGGTTTCCCTTTAGGATATAACAGTTACATAAGCAAATTGATAGAAACTAAGGAAGCCATAAAAAGCGGAGCGGATGAAATAGATGCGGTTATAAATATATCAGCTTTGAAATCCAAAGATTTTGAATATGTGGAAAGAGAAATTTCTTTGTTAAGAAAAACCGCATCAAAAAAAATATTAAAAATAATAGTTGAAACGGCATATTTAAACCAGGAAGAAAAGGAAAAAATAGCTAAAATAGTTTTAAATAACGGTGTGGATTTTTTGAAAACTTCCACGGGTTTTGCACCGTCGGGTGCAACAGTTGAAGATATTAAGTTTTTTAAGAAAATATTAAAGAACAACGTAAGAATAAAAGCATCCGGCGGAATATCAACATACAAACAAGCCGAAGAATTAATAAGAGCCGGTGCAAGCAGATTAGGTACATCAAAATCTTTGCAGTTGATAGATGACGAGTATGAATAAAACAATAGTTAAACACATATCAATAATAATTTCTGCTATCTTACTTATAGTTTTAATTTGGTTTTTGTTTGTGTATGTTTTTTTCGATAGCGAATTGAAAAAAAGTATATATCCAATGTTTGATGACTCCAAACAAATGTTATCGGAAATAGTTAATAAAAACTTTGCGTTGGATAAAACAAGAAAGTTTATTTCCGAATTTGAAAAGAAAGAGTATATACGTTATTTAACTATAAAAAACAAACAAGATAAAATCGATTCGGCAAAAATAAATTCTGCTTTATTATCTGTTTTAAAATTATCGTATCCTATAAAAAGCGGGGATGTAGTTGTAGGTTGGATAGAGGTTTGGCCATCCTATGAACTTTTTGCAAAAATATTTTCCAGCGGTATAAATATTACAATACTTTTAATATCGATAATTTTTTTGTTGATAGCTTTCATTTTTGTTGCATATCTTTACATAAAAAAATATGTTTTTGATCCTTTTAAACAAATAAAAGTTATGATAAACAACATTGTTATGGATAAAGAAGTAAATATTGATGAATCCAATGAATACGGAATATGGAAAAACATATTTCTTGATTTAAAGAAATTACATAATAAAGTTTTTGATGTAAATACAACAATGAATTTGTTGTTTTCGGCAACAAGTATTGTAAGTTCCGATTTGGAACTTGTAAATTCGGTTCACGTTGTATTTAATGTCGTTCAAAAAAGAATAAAAGATTCTATGTGTGCCCTTTTTATTCCCGACGAAAGCGGACAATTAAAAGTGTTTGCAAAAAACGGACTTTTAAACAGTGATATAACTTTTATGCCTAAAGATGATAATAATTATATATGGAATACTTATAAGGATACTAAAGAAATTATCGTAAATGAGGAAAATAAAATAACAAAAGAAAATATAGGCGGTTTATGTTATGAAAAAGTCGGTGCAGTAATGGCTATTCCGCTTATAGACGAAGACAAAAATTGTATAGGTGTTTTTAGCGTAATAAGCAAAATAGAAAACTCTTTTAATTCGGATAATATCGACATTATAAACAGTGTTTCGAAATATTTGGTTGCATTGATAAACAGAATAAAAGATTATCAAACAATAAAAGAAACAAACAGAAAATTGGAAATGGAAATAGAAACGGCATCAAAAGAACTTATAGAAACTAATGATATTTTGGTAAAAAAAATAAAAGATATAAGAAATGTTTCGGATATTGCGTTTCATGCAACGACCAGAATAGATATCGCCGATTCCATGGAATATATTACATCAAAAGCAAAAGAAATTTTAGATATAGAAAAGTTCGGTATTTTTACATATAATAAAGAAGAAGATACTTTGTATTCCGTTAAAGGTTCTTTCGGTTTGGAAAATATCTTAAAAATTGTTAATAAAAAAGGTACAATTTATAATGATATAATAAACAGCGGTAATCGTATTGTTTTGAATAAAGATTCTGATTTAAACAGTTATTTAAGAAATTCAATAAGTGACAGTGTTAAATTAAAATCTGCGATATTTTTGCCGGTAAAGAAGGAAGACGAAGTAATTGCAATAATTGTTGCAATTAATAAAAAGAATTCAAGTTTCAATTGTACCGATGTGAAGGCATTGGAACACATATCCGTTATTATTTATGGTATAATAGAAAGAATGAATCTTTATAAGAAAATTAAAAGTTAATATATAATGGGGGAAGCAAATGGAAATAGCTGATTTGAAAATTATATCAGCATCTGTAAGAAAAGAAGTTCTTAAAATGTTGAATAAGGCCGGTTCCGGTCATCCGGGTGGAAGTTTATCTGCCGTGGAACTTTTGGTGGATTTATATAATAATCATATGAATTTTAATAAAGATAATTGGCAAGATAAAAACAGAGATTATTTTGTCCTTTCAAAAGGTCATGTTTGCCCCGTTTTATATGCTGTTCTTGCACAAATAGGTTGTATTCCTAAAGAAGAATTGGATACATTAAGGAAAATCGGTGGTCGTCTGCAGGGACATCCTGCCATGGATAAACATATTCCCGGTATAGAAGTTTCTACAGGATCTTTAGGATACGGGCTTTCAATAGCAGCAGGTATAGCAAAAGGAATGAAAACATTAAAGCAGGATAACAGAGTATATGTTCTTATGGGTGACGGGGAGCAACAGGAAGGATCAGTTTGGGAAGCTGTTATGGCTGCACCGCATTTTAAACTTGATAATTTATGTGCGATTGTTGATTGTAACGGATTACAAATAGACGGCAAAGTTGAAGATGTGTTAAATATTAACCCGATAGCCGACAAGTACAGAGCTTTCGGATGGAATGTTATAGAAATAGACGGACACAACTTAAAAGAAGTTGATGAAGCATATACAAAAGCAAAACAGTGCAAAGGAAAACCTACCGCTATAATGGCAAAAACCGTAAAAGGTAAAGGTGTATCTTTTATGGAAAATGTTGCTGATTGGCACGGTAAGGCACCTAATGCAGAGCAGTTGGAACAAGCTCTTAAAGAAATAGATGCAAGTTTAAAGTAAATAATTTTTAAAAATATAAGGAATTAAATTATGGTAAATGTTTTTGGTAATAAAGCTACAAGGTTTGGTTTTGGTGAAGGACTTGTTGAATTAGGCAAAAAAAACGATAAAATTTTTGTTCTCGGCGCGGATACCGTTTCTTCCGTTGCAATAAACGGCTTTCAAAAAGAGTTTCCGGAAAGATTTGCTAACGTAGGTATTGCGGAAACAAATTTGTTGGGAATGGCTGCCGGACTTGCCGTTGCAGGTTTTGTACCTTTTGTTTCCACTTACGGAGTTTTTGCTTCCGGAAGACCTTGGGAACAAATAAGAACAACGATTTGTTATTCTAATTTAAATGTTAAAATCGGCGGTTCTCATTCCGGCCTTATGGTTGGTCCTGACGGGGCTACCCACCAAGCTTTGGAAGAAATTTCCATAATGAGATGTTTACCTCATATGACGGTTCTTGTTCCCTGCGATTTGGTTGAAACTAAAAAAGCAACAATTGCAGCTGCGGATTATAACGGACCTGTTTATATAAGATACGGCAGAGAAAATGTTCCTATTATTACCGAAGATAAAACACCTTTTGAAATAGGTAAAGCCATAAAAATGAGAGAAGGCAGTGATGTTTGTATTATGGCTTGCGGTTCAATGGTATACGAATCTTTAATGGCTGCGGAACTTTTGGAAAAAGAAGGAATAAAAGCAAGAGTTTTAAATATACATACAATAAAACCTATAGATAAACAAGCAATAATCGATGCCGCAAAAGAGTGCGGTGCTATAGTAACTGCCGAAGAACACCAAATTTTCGGCGGATTCGGAAGTGCTGTTGCCGAAGTCGTTGTTGCCAACAGTCCTGTTCCTATGGAATTTGTAGGAGTTAATGACACTTTCGGTGAATCGGGAAAACCGGCAGACTTAATCGTAAAATACGGTTTGAAAGACGTAAATATCGTTGAAGCTGTAAAAAAAGTTTTAAAAAGAAAAAAATAATAAATTGTCACAGACAATTTAGGTTATAAGTTTATAGGGTGATAAGGTTATAGGTTAAAAAACTAAAGAATTAACCTTATAAAGCTAAAGAGTTGTAATTGTAAATTGTCCAAAAATGGTAAACATTAACAGAATAATTCTTATAGTATTGGATAGCGTCGGGGCGGGAGAGCTTCCCGATGCTGCCAAATACGGTGATTTAGGTACAAACACTTTAAGACATATTTTCGAAAAATCGGGGAAAAATTTTGTCCTTGAAAATATGGGAAAACTCGGACTGTATAATATAGTTCCGTCTCCTTACGATTATAATCCGAAAGATATAGTTGGTTGTTACGGTAAGATGGCAACATTGTCTCCTGCAAAAGATACAACCGCAGGGCATTGGGAACTTTCCGGTATAGTGTTGGATAAACCTTTTCCTACTTACCCAAACGGATTCCCGAATGACTTAATAGAAGAATTCAAAAAACAAATCGGAACAAAAATTTTAGGTAATTGTGTAGCTTCCGGAACGGAAATAATAAAACAGTTAGGAGAAGAACATTATAAAACAGGATATCCTATCGTTTATACGTCTGCAGATTCCGTTTTTCAAATTGCAGCCGCCGAAGACAGCGAAAAGTTCGGCGGGCTTGAAAGACTTTATGAAATATGTGAAATTGCAAGAAAATTGTTAAAAGGAAACCATGCCGTGGGCAGGGTTATAGCAAGACCTTTTGTTCGAATGGAAGACGGAACTTTTAAAAGGACAACAAACAGAAAAGATTATTCGTTAACACCTCCGGAAACAACAATTTTAGATAAAATAAAAGCAGATGGCGGGAATGTTATTGCCGTAGGTAAAATAAAAGATATATTTAATAATAAAGGAATAGTTACCGCTTACCATACCGTAGGAAACT
>CACWKJ010000011.1 GCA_902761395.1 uncultured Elusimicrobium sp.
AATAAATACCGATGATGTTTGGTTTGCATCAAATGCAAAAGAACAGGAAGAATTCAGAATTTTCAGACACAAAATTCCGGAAGTTGTAAATGAAATCGTAAAGAAAAATAAAATTCCGAAAGTCGGAACGGATGTTGCCGTTCCCCATAACAAGTTACACGAAATGATTTATTTTTGTGAACAAAAATTTACGGAAAACAAACTTTTTAATTTAACTTTCGGCCATATCGGTGAAAGTCATTTACATGCAAATATTATTGCTTCAACAAAAGAAGAATATGAAAAGTGCAGAAAAATTTATCTTGAAATAGCACAAAAAGCCGTAAGTCTCGGCGGAACTGTTACCGCCGAACACGGGATAGGCAAAGTAAAACATCCTTTTTTACTTGCAATGTTAGGTAAAGAAGGAATAGAAGAAATGAGAAAATTTAAATTATCTCTTGACCCATCAAATATTTTAGGAAGAGATAATATGTTTAAGGCAACTGAAGATTAGAAGATTAGAAGATTGGAAGATTGGAAGATTGGAAGATTGGCAACGACAAAACGACAAACAACGGAACGGCGGAAGATTGGAATATTAGAAGATTGGCAACAGCAAAAAGACAAGCTTAGAGCTTATTAAAAAATTGCAGAGCAATTTTTAGCTTATAGCTTAAAGTTTAACGACAAACAACAAACTACAAACAAAAAATAGCGAGATCCCGCATCGAGTGCGGGATGACAAACTAACGACAATAAAAAAAAGCGAGAATAAAAATCTTCCCGCTTTTTATTATTTTTATAGATTGATTTGCTTAGTTTACAACGACTACAATGAAAATTTAAAACCGACATTCAATTTTATCATCGTATACGTTGTATCCATAACATTTTCAAAATATGGATCTTTCATTGTAATTTTCCCATAATCAAATGAATATATCAATTCTATTATCAAATGTTCTTTTATTGTTGTTCCTATACCAATTGCCCAATATAATCCGTTTTCTTCTTCAATACTACATGAATAAAATCTAGAATCAAAATCATAACTTGCTATACCATAACCGACTTGAACTACCGGATAAATATTGTTAACAATATCGTTATTTAAAACAAAATCATATTTTGCTTGTAAATAAACATTTGTAAATCCAACTTTATCATTTGCACTAACACCACCATCATATTTTATTTTAGTTTCAAAAATATGATCTATTCCGGCACCTACCGCAATGTTGGAATCAATATATCACTTTTAATTCTTGATTAACAGGCATACCTGCTTTTACATCTAACTGCATCGTACCTTTATCGGTTGCAAATACAGGAGATACAAGTACTACTGCCAACAAAACTGCAAGCAATGACTTTTTCATTTAAATTCTCCTCTATAAAAATCCACTAATTATTTTTTAACTTCTGTATGAACCATTTATTTTCACATAATCATAGGAAAAATCGCAGGTATAATATCTTGCCCACTGTTTCCCGCCGGACTTTACATCTATGGTAATTTTACATTCTTTTTGTTGCAATATTTTTTTAGCTTTCTTCTCATCAAACTTTACTGCCATACCGTCTTTAGCAGTCATAATATCACCGATATAAATATCTACTTTATCGGGATTTACTTTTACACCTGCTCTACCAAGCGCGGCAAGTATTCTTCCCCAATTTGCATCGGAACCGAACAATGCCGTTTTTACCAAAGGAGATGTTGCAACGGTTGCAGCAATTTTTTCGGCATCCTCGTGTTTCTTGGTATTTTTAACAAAAATTTCTATCATTCTTGTTGCACCTTCGCCGTCACTTGCCATCATTTTTGCCAATTTTAAAGTAACTTCGTTTAATGCTTCCTGGAATATTTCTAAATCTTTAGCATCGAGTTTTCCCGTATTACTCTGTCCGTTTGCAAAAACCAAAACGGTATCGTTTGTAGATGTATCGCCGTCAACAGAAATACAATTATAAGATTGTTTAACAGCAACTTCGGTAACTTTTTGTAATTGTTTTTGATATAACTGAGCATCTGTTAAAATAAAAGATAACATCGTTGCATGAAGCCCCTGTAAATCCGGATGTATCATACCGGAGCCTTTTGTACATGCCCATATTTTTATTTCGCCCTTAGAAACTTTAATTTTTTTAGATATATATTTTGGATATGTATCCGTCGTCATTATAGATTTTACGGCAGCAAGTTCATCTCTTTTTTTTATATTTTCAACAAGTTGAGGAACTGCTTTAACCATTTTGTCCACCGGTAAAAAGTCACCTATAACACCGGTTGATGCTACCAAGATATCCGTATCGGATATCTTTAAATATTTTGCTACTTCTTTACAAACTATTAAAGCATCTCTTTTACCTTGCTTCCCCGTACAAGCATTTGCACAGCCGGAATTTGCAACTATTGCCTGAAATAATCTGTATTTTTTTATTCTGTCTATATCTATTAAAACAGGTGCAGCTTTAACCAAACTGCCTGTAAACATTCCCGCAACAGTGCAAGGACTATCTGAATAAAATAATGCAAAATCGTTTTTATCTTTATTTTTTGCTATACCGCAATGCAAACCGCCACAATAAAAACCGTTAGGTAACATTTAAAAATCTCCTTAATTTTATAAGAGACAAAATACATATGTCACTTTTTATATTTTATTTTGCTGCATGTTTTACTTTATCTGCTTCTCTGATTGCAACCTTTCTTATTTTACCGCTGATTGTTTTAGGCAACTCATCAACAAATTCAACTACTCTCGGATACTTATAAGGAGCTGTAACATTTTTAACATGATTTTGTAACTCAACAACCAAAGAGTCACTTGCATGATAACCTTTTGCTAAAACAATTGTTGCTTTAACAACTTGTCCTCTAACCGGGTCCGGAACTGCTGTAATTGCACATTCCAAAACCGCAGGATGTTCCATTAAAGCACTTTCAACTTCAAAAGGCCCGATTCTGTATCCCGAACTTTTTATAACATCATCGGCTCTTCCTACAAACCAAAAATAACCGTCTTCGTCTTTATAAACAACATCACCTGTAAAATACATATTATCGTGCCATACTTCTTTTGTTTTATCGGGACTTTTATAATATCCGCAGAAAAGTCCTGTAGGTTTTTTGCCGTCCGGCATTCTTACTATAAGGTTACCTTCTTTACCGTCCTCACAAGGATTTCCGTCATCATCAACAATATCTATATTGAATGTAGGAGAAGGTTTTCCCATTGAACCGGGTTTAGGTTTTATCCAAACAAAATTTCCTACCAAAATAGGACCTTCACTTTGTCCGAATCCTTCCATGATTTTGTGTCCGGTAAGTTTTTCCCATTGATTAAATACTTCAGGGTTTAAAGCTTCCCCTGCTACACAACAATATTTCAATTTTGAAAAATCATATTTTGACAAATCTTCTTTAATTAAAAATCTGTAAACTGTTGCAGGACCGCAGAATGATGTAATGTTATGCTTTGATATAATATCTAAAACATCGGTAGGATGGAATTTGTCGAAATCGTAAACAAATACCGCACACCCTGAAATCCATTGACCGTAAATTTTACCCCATGCAGCTTTTGCCCAACCTGTATCCGCAAGTGTTAAATGGCAACCGTTTTCTTCAACATTTTGCCAAAATTTTGCTGTTAAAATATGTCCTAACGGATAAGTAAAATCATGTAATGCCATTTTAGGTAAACTTGTTGTTCCCGATGTAAAATATATCAACATTTTATCGTCGTTGTGTGTTGCTTCAGCACCTGTAGGTCTTTCAAAAACATCAGACTGTTTTGCAACTTCATCGGTAAAACTGTACCAACCGTCTCTTTTACCTGCTACAACAACTTTATGTTTCAATGTAGGACAATCTTTTTGGCAATTGTCTATTCTTTGCAATAAATCTGAAAAATCTACAGCAATTATCATCTTGACATCTGCTGCATTTACTCTGTAAGAAATATCTTTTTCTTTTAACAAATGTGTTGCAGGAATTGCTACAGCACCAAGTTTGTGTAATGCAACCAAACTTATCCAATACTCAAATCTTCTCTTCAAAATAAGCATAACAAAGTCGCCTTTTTTGATGCCTAAAGATTTAAAAAAATTTACGGCTTTGTTTGTTTCTTTTTTCATATCCAAAAAAGTGAAAGTTCTGTTTTCACCGTGTTCATTGCACCAAACCAAAGCTTTTTTGTTAGGTTCTTCGTCTGCAGTTGCATCAACTACATCAAATCCGAAATTAAAATTTTCCGGAACATTTATTTTAAAATTTTCAAAAAAATCTTCGTAAGATGTAAAATCTCGTCTTGCATATTTATCTAATATCATTTCCTTGCTCCCAAATTAAAAAACTATTGCTATAAATTTTGTTGTTTTACCGCCGACTGCCGTCATATAATGTTTACAGTTTGAATCAAAATATATGCAGTCGCCTTCTTCTAAAACTACGGATTTTCCGTCCAAATACACTTTTAATGTGCCTTCCAAAACATAATCAAATTCGTGTCCGTCATGTGAATAAGGTTTTAATTCTTTTTCGTTTGTTCTGTCTTTTGCCGTTACCAAAAATATTTGCGCTTTTTTATTTGTAAATCCGTAAGCTATATCTTGATAGTCGTATTCTTTTCTTCTTTCTACAGCCACTCCTTTACCTTTTCTCACGACACTATATCTGTTTAAATGAGGTTCTTGACCTGTAATAAGAGTTATAAATTCAACTTTAAATTTTTCTGCAATTTTTTTAATTATTCCTATAGGAATATCTGTTTGACCGGATTCGTATTGTTCATAAGTTTCAACATCAATGTTTAATGCTTTAGCCAAACTTTCCTGAGAAATGTTAGCTATATCTCTTAAATCTCTTATTCTCATTGCAATATCTTTTATATCGTCATTCATAAATCCCCCCTGTAATGATAGTTATATCTTTATAATATATAATATATAGAGATAAAAAGCAAAAAGCCGGAGATAAACAATATATCTCCGACTTTTTTATATTTTAAACTAAATTTTATAAGAATTACTACTCTTTACCTGAAAGTTCCATTTGTTTAAAGAAATCTTTATTGGATTTAGATGCTTTCATTCTTTTAGTAAGTTCTTCCATTACTTCTATAGGATTCATGTTACTGAAAAGGCTTCTCATTATCCACATCTTATTTTTCTCGTCCTCACTAAGTAACATTTCTTCTTTTCTTGTCCCGGATCTTAAAAGATCTATCGCCGGATAAATTCTTCTATCGGCAAGTTTTCTATCCAAATAAACTTCGCAGTTACCTGTTCCTTTAAATTCTTCAAATATAACATCATCCATTCTGCTTCCTGTTTCAATTAATGCTGTTGCTATAATAGTTAAGCTTCCGCCTTCTTCAATATTTCTTGCAGCACCGAAAAATCTTTTAGGCCTTTGCAAAGCATTTGAATCAAGACCGCCGGAAAGTACTCTTCCGCTTGACGGTATAACGGCATTGTAAGCTCTTGCAAGTCTTGTAATGGAATCATGCTCTACCATTCTTTTAGCTTTTTCAAGCACCATTTCGGCAACTTGAATATGTCTGTCTGCAGGTTCATCAAAAGTTGAAGATATAACTTCACCTTTTACCGATCTTTGCATATCGGTAACTTCTTCCGGTCTTTCATCTATAAGCAACACCATTAGAACTATTTCCGGATTGTTTGTTGTTATGGCATTTGCTATTTTTTGTAACAATACTGTTTTACCTGTTCTCGGTGGTGCATTTAATAAAACTCTTTGACCTTTACCGATAGGTATAAACATATCTATTATTCTTGTAGAAATTTCGTTCGTTTTTGTTTCCAACACAAGTTTTTCATTAGGATATAACGGAGTTAAATTATCGAATAACGGTCTTTCTCTAATGTTGTCTAAATTAGTTTCTCCGTTAATTTGAGTAACCTTTAATAATGCAAAATATTTCTCATGATTTTGAGGAGGTCTCACATATCCGCCGACAGTATCACCTTTTCTTAAGGCAAACTTTTTAATTTGAGGCGGAGCAATATAAATATCGTCCGGACCTGACAAATAATTGTAATCGGTTGATCTTAAAAAGCCGAACCCGTCATGTTTTATTTCCAAAACACCTTCATCGTAAGCTTGTCCTTGTTCTTTCATTTGAGCTTCAAGAATTTTCGCAATAAGTTCCTGTTTTCTCAATCCTGTAATAGTTTCAAGCTTCATTTCTTTTGCGATTTTTGTAAGTTCCACCATTGTCTTTTTAGACAACACAGTCAAATCTTTATCAGACATTAAGTCCCCCTGACTACATAAATGCTATTTTATTAATTTTATTTGATTTTTTTGTTTTGGTTTGCATAAAAAAAGATTTTTTGTTTCGATACTAAAATTAAAACTTATTTTATTTTTTTGTTTTTGGATTTTTATTACACTAAGATTTATTTCCTATAATTATATACTTTTTATCGTTTAGTGTCAAATGAAAAATTAGTAATCAGAAATTTATGGTTAGAATAATGTTCAAAATAACAAACCTTTCAGTTGTTAAGCTAACGATATTTCCTGTTGTTGTTGAGTTTTCATATCTTTTACAAGAATCTTACCGTTATCAAATTCCGTTTTACCAAATAAAATTGTTTTTGAAGCACCTAACTTATCGGCAAGTTTGAATTGAGACTTTAAACTCTTATTCAAAAACGGACCTTCTACAACAATATTGTTTTGCAAATTAAATTTTTGTCTTATATTATCTTTGTTCAATATTAAATTATTTGCAAACTTAAACGCTTCATTAAAAAGTTCGTTATCCGCAAGAGCAATAAATACAAGTTCGTTTTTCGGTAATTTATCAAAAAAACCCGTATTTTGTGCAGCCATTAATACTCTCTCGGAACCTAACGCAAAACCAACACTCGGTATCTGCTGTCCGCCTAATTCTTTTACCAAATTATCGTATCTTCCACCGGCACAAATTGCATCTTGAGAACCTACGGCATTAGATCTTACTTCAAATACCGTTCTTGTATAATAATCAAGACCTCTTACAAGTTTATCATCAACGACATATTTGCAATCCACAGATTTTAATAATGTTTGAACTTGCTCAAAATGATTTTTACAATCATCACATAAACATTCCTGCATTGTAGGAACATTTTGAAATTTTTGAGAATCTATTTTACAATCCAACAATCTTAACGGATTTTTTTCCAATCTTCTTTTACAATCTTCACACAAATCTTGTATAGAAGAAAAATAATCTACAAGTTTTTGTCTGAATACAGGTCTGCAATTTGCACAACCCAACGAATTTATATGTATTACAACATCAGTTATATTTAATGTAGACAAAATTTCTTTTGCAAGAAGTATTATTTCAACATCGGCATTAGGGTTGGGGTTACCTAAATATTCGGCTCCCATCTGCAAAAATTCTCTGTATCTTCCTGCTTGAGGTCTTTCATATCTAAACATATCACCGCAATAAAAGAATTTCCCTATAGGTTCTTCCATATCAAGTCTGTGCTCGATATATGCTCTTACCAAAGATGCCGTTCCTTCCGGTCTTAAAGCAAGTTTTCTCCCTTTTCTGTCTTCAAAAACATACATTTCTTTTTCAACAATATCGGTTGCTTCACCTATAGATCTTGTAAACAAAGAAACATCTTCAAACATAGGTGTTTTTATTTCTTTAAAATTATGTTTTCTGAAAACATTTCTCGATATTTTATCCAATTCTTCCAAAGCCAAAGCCATTTGGCCGTATATATCGTGCGTACCCCTGGGTGCTTTATACTGAGCCATTTTTTTCTCCTAACTGTTTCTGATTGCCCTGAACTATTCCGGCGGAAATAATATACTGTATTGCCTGTTCTACGGTATATTCACATTCTATAACATCTTCCGCTTTTACCAATATTAAAAAACCCGTTGTAGGGTTCGGTGTGGAAGGCATAAAAGTAGAAATATATTTTTGTCCATTAATTATTTTTTCACCGGTAGAAAATGCTACGCAATAAGAATCTTTCGTAGGAAAAGGAACAAAAATAACTTTCTGAAAGTTCTTTGTAGTATCGTCGGTTGTTGCGAAAAACGAAAACAGTTTTTTTAAAGCGGAATATATTGTTCCTATTAAAGGAATTTTTGTAAAAATATTCTCGAAAAACTCATAAAGTTTTTTACCGAACCACAAATTAGTTAAAAAACCCACGAAGAAAATTATTATAAGAGTCAAAAAGAAACTCGCTATTTTTGCTAATATTTCCACCCATTGGGAATCCGATGTAAACAGTTTTAAGAACGGTGATAGTATCGGTAAAGAAAGACTACTAATCCATTTAAAAACAAACAGTATTATAAATATTGTAAGCCATACCGGCAACAATACCAATAAACCCGATATAAAAGATTTTTTTACAATACCTTTTTTTTCTTTTTTTGAATTATCAGTTCCGACAGATTGTAAATTTTTTCTATTTGCCATTTATAAACTTTTCCCCCGCAGATACTAACTTCTTTAGTTTTGCTGCTGTTGTGCTTTCGGCATACAATCTAACTATAGGTTCCGTACCGGATAATCTAAATCCTATCCAAGTATCTTCATCTAATATAAATTTGTATCCGTCGAGAGTAACAACTTTTTGTATTTTCATTCCGGCAATTTTTTCAGGAGCTTTTTTCTGTAAAGTTTGTCTGAATTTTTCCATTGCTTCTTTGGGAAGTCTGAAATTTTCTCTTGCCGTTACTACCGGACCTGTAAGCTTTGTAATATCTTTCAATATTGCACCCAAAGATTTTTTGTTCATAGCAACAGCTTCCGCCATAAGCAAACATGCAATTATACCGTCTTTTTCGGGAACGTGTCCTCTTATAGTAAGACCGCCTGACTCTTCCCCGCCGATAATAAAATCTTTAGGTCTTTGTGTTAAAATATCTCCTATATACTTGAACCCTACCGGAGTTTCGGCAACTTCAATACCTAACTTTGCTGCAAGTTTGTCTATCATATGACTTGTCATAACACTTCTTACAACAACACCTTTCCAACCTCTTGTTTTGTTTAAATGATACAACAATATAGGTATTACCTGGTTAGGTGTAATAAATGTTCCGTCGGAATCTACAATACCGAATCTGTCTGCATCACCATCTACGGAAAGGCCGAGTTTATATGATTCTTTTTTTATTATTGATTTCAATTCTTTTAAATTTGCTTCACATGGTTCCGGAGAATGACCGTCGAACAAAGGATCTCTTTTTTTGTTCAACACTTTTAATCTCATACCTGCGGCTTCCAATAATGTATCTAAATAGTCATCACCTGTCCCATGCAATATATCTGCAACAACTTTTAAATTGGATTTTTTTAACAATTTAAAATTAACCAACTGTTTTATTCTTTTTAAGTATGCTGGTCTCGGATCATAATATTTTATTATTCCCGATTTTAAACCTTCTGCAAGGCTTATGCTTTTTACATCACCGATTTTTATTTGTGCACAATATTTTTCTATTTTTTGTGTCGTTTCAGGCAATGCCGGACCACCCCAAGAAGGAGAAAATTTTATACCGTTGTATTCCGGCGGATTGTGACTTGCCGTAAAATTTATACCGCCGGCAAGTTTGTTGTTGACGATATCATATGCTATAACCGGTGTAGGTGTATTTCTTTTACATAACAAAACTTTTATTTTGTTTCCTGCCAAAACTTCAGCGGAAATATCTGCATATTTGTCAGACAAAAATCTTGTATCGTAACCGATTATAACCGCTTTATCTTTTTTGTATTCTTTATCGTCATTTATAAGATAATTTGCTATCGCCTGTGTAACGATTTTTACATTATCGAAAGTAAAATCGTCTGCTATAATTCCTCTCCAACCGGATGTTCCGAATTTAATCATTTTATTACCCCTTTAATAAGACTATTTATAATTTACAATCACCGATATTACACTATTCTTCAAAAATTATTTTTGCCACTCCATTAATTTATCGGTATAAATATCTATAAAACCTTTTGCGGTTGTTTTATCTCTTGCTTCCGCCCAAATATGGAAATAAGCTTCATCAGGATCCGGAAGAAGTAATACCCAACCGTTATCCAAAAATATTTTTACACCGTCTATAAGTTCTGTTTTTTTACCTTTTGCATATTCTATCGCATATCTCATGGTTTGACCTTTTTTATCCCATGCACAAGGTATTGTTTTATGGAATACTTCAAAAGAAGGAATTTCTCTTCTTATCATACTTATGGTGAATTCCGTTTGAGATAACATTTTTATTAAATTACCTACCGCATACATTGCATCAAACGAGTTTTGGAATTCAGGGAATATAAATCCGCCGTTACAATCCGCAACAAAAATAACATCTTTTTCTTTTGATGCTTTCATTATACTTCTGGGACTTGTTCCGGTTCTTATTATTTTGAAATCAAACTGTTTTGCAAGTTCATCAACGACAGATGATACCGTAACAGGAACTGCTATTGTACCTTTCTTATATGTTGACATAACAAGGTATGCCATAACAAGCATTGCCGTATCGTTATCTATAATTTTTCCTCTTTCATCTACAAGGAACACTTTTTCCGCACCGTTATCAAACAAGAAACCGACATCTGCTTTTAATGTTGTTACAATATCTGATAACTGGTTCAAAGAATGATCAAATTCTTCTTTGCTTTTTGTTATTTTTTTAGCATCTATGTAAGCATTTAATGCAACAACATCTATACCTAATTCTCCCAAAATAGTAGGGAACACAAGTGAAGCTGTTGAATGTGCATAATCCACAACTATTTTCATTCCTTTTTTAGTTGTTGCTTCTTTTTTCTGTATAGTATTTAAATATCCTGTTTTATAAAATTCGTTTGCTCTCGGAGGAACCGTAATCATACCTACATTGTCCATATCTGCTCTTTTAAAATCTTCTCTAAAAAAGAGTTGTTCTATGGATTTTTCCTGACTTATAGAGATATCACTGCCGAACTTATCGAAGAATTTTATATCGATAAGTTTTGCATCATAAGGAGATTGTCTTATATGAATACCGCCGATTTCTCCGTCGTTACCGATTTCGTATCTTGCAACAGGTATAGGTGCATTTAACATATCACCTACATTTACACCTGCAGAAAGAATACCTGAAATTATTCCTCTTTTTATCATTCTGGTTGTTCTGTGATCGTCTCTTGAAATTACAACATAAGCTCCGCCGCCTACATAAGCACCGTAAGCCGAACCGATTTTTGCGGCAAATTCCGGAGTAATTTCAATGTTTCCTAACCCGGAAATACTGCCGTAAGCATTAAACAATGCCTTGTTCCATTTTGCACCCCAAACTAAACTTGATGAAAGGATTGCACCTTTTTCAACAATTTTGTGCGGCCATATTCTTAAGTTTGCTCTTATTGTTGCTTTTTCACCGATAAGGCACTCGTCTGCAATAATTGAGCCAACCTGCACTGATGCTCCTTTTTCTATTTTTGTGGAGTTGCCTATAACAACTTCTTTTAAACTTGCTTTTGGACCAATATTTACATCATCCCAAATAACGGAACCTAAAATTAAAGCGTTTTCTTCAACCGTAACATTTGAACCTATAACGGATTTACCGATTTTTGCACCTTTCTTTATTGTAGTATTATCCCCCACTATAACATTGTCGTCAACAACAACACCATCTTCAATCACTGAATTTTTTCCAAGGATAACAGTTTTACCGTTAATTTTTTTCTTTGTTCCCAACACATTTATTTTTACTTTCTCATCTAATATATCATAATGTGCAAATCTGTATTCATCGTGATTGCCGATATCTTTCCAATATCCGTCAGCAATATATCCGTATAACGGTTTGCCTTCTTTCAATAATTGAGGAAACAAATTCTTTGAAAAATCAACATCCGTATTTTCCGGAACATATTTGAATACTTCCGGTTCCAATATATATATACCCGTGTTTATTGTATCCGAGAAAACTTCACCCCAGGACGGTTTTTCCAAAAATCTTTCGACTTTACCGTTTTTATCGGTAATAACAACACCGAATTGTAAAGGGTTTTCCACTCTTGTTAAAACCATTGTTGCAATTGCTTTTTTCTTCTTATGATATTCTATAGCTTTTGAAATATCAAAATCGGTAAGAACATCTCCGGATATAACCAAGAAAGTATCATTAAGACCTTCTCTCGCAAAGCCAACACTTCCGGCCGTTCCCAAATCAGCTTCCGGTCTTAAATATTTTATAGATACTCCCAAATCTTTACCGTCTTTAAAATAATTTTTTATAATTTCGGGTTGATAATACAACATCATCGTCAAATCATTGAAATTGTGCTTCTTCAAGAGTTCGATAATGTGGCTCAACATAGGTCTGTTCGCAACTAAAGCCATAGGCTTAGGAACACTACAAGTAATAGGTCTTAATCTTGTACCAAAACCGCCTGCCATAATTACAGCTTGCATTTTGCACCTCTCAAAATTTTATTTTTATTTAAAAAATCAATATATATTTAGATTTTATAATTCTATCAGTTTTTTGATGTTTTAGCAAGAATATTTATATTGAAAAATATAAAGAGTTTTCATATAATCTATAAACCATGTATACCTTATACCAATTTTTTATATATTTATCGGCCGTTATAATAATTTTTTTAACATTGTTTGTTTTCTACAAAAACAAAGCTACCGTAAATTCTTATATATTTTCGGCTCTAAGCTCTTCTTTTTTATTATGGTTAATTTCTTATGCGATAATGTATTCAACCCAAGACGAAAAAGCTTCTTATTTGTTAGGACATTTGGGATTTACGGGAATTGTTCTTGTTCCGTTTTTTGCAACATTATTTTTGTTTAACTTTGTAAATATAAAATTAAAAAAGCCTGTTCTTTTTTTACTTGCCGGCACAACAATATTATTTATTTTCTTAACAATATTCTCAAATTTAATAATATCATCGATAGAAACCAATCAATGGGGAATTTATCCCGTTGCAGGAAAATTTCATTTTGTTTTTCTTATTTTTGTCACTATATTTTTTATCGGATCAATACATTCGGCATATAAAAACATTCAAAACGATGAAATAACTTCAATTCAAAAGCAAAGAATCATTTATTTAATTTTGGTATATGGTGTATATTTTATACTATTCATATTCGATAATCTGTTCTTTTACAACATTTTTAGTTTCGAACCTGTTTTTTATTTGACAACTTTATTTTTCTTAACCGCAACAACGATAATAATATCCAGTTATAATTTTTCAAATATAAAAATAGCTTCAATAAAAATACTTATATTTTTATTCATGTTATTTTTAGTTCTGATTTTATCCAATTACATTTTGATTTATTCTACAAACATACATATTTCAAACCTTATAACATTTTTACTTACAATAGGATTCTTCCTTGTATACAAAAAGATTATATCTAAAACAGAGAAATTTCTTTTTGCACAAAACAAGCATTACCAAACATTGTTAATACACGCTGCAAGCGGCATGGCAAAAGAACATAATCTTGACAGATTATTAAAACTTATATCGATGATTCTTTTAAAAACAATAAAAGTATCTTTTGTTACTCTTTTCTTGGAAAACAAAGACAAAAAATGTTTCGAAATAAAAATAATAAGATTTTATCATCAAACGAACGAAGAATTAATGTTTTCTTATGATTATGATCATCCTTTTATAAATTTTATTAAACATAAAGAAGATCCTTTTTTATTTGATGAATTGCCTCAATTTATAGCTAATTCAATAGTTTTACCGTTCAGACCGGCTCTTATAATTCCGTCCTTTTATGACGGTGTTAAAGGTTTTATGATTATAGGAGAGAAAAACAACAAAGATGTTTTTACAAAAGAAGATATGTCTACATTCAAAATGCTTGCACGACAAACTTCTCTTGCAATGGAAAACTGTTTGTTTTTCGACGAATATAAACAAGCTCAGGAAAAAATATTCGCAGCGGAAAAACTTGCCTCTATCGGAGGACTTGCGGAAGGTGTAGCACATCAAATAAGAAACAGATTAAATCAATTTTCATTAATTTCCGGAGAATTAAAATTCGAAGTTAAAGATTTTGAAGAAAACAATGAAACATATTTAAACGGAAACAAACAACTTCAAGACACTTTTAAATACATAAACGAACTTGCAGAATCATTAAAAAGCAACATAACAAAAACCGATGAAGTTATAAAAGGTATACTTGATTTTGCAAAGATGAAGACAAAACACAGAATGTTTGAAACATTTATATTTAAAGAAGTTATTGATGTTGCTTATGAAATGTTAAAAGTAAAACATCATCTTCCCGACAAACTCATCATAACAAAAAATTTTAAAGATACCGATATCGTTCTCGGAGTAAAATCTCAGATAACCGAGGTTGTTTATAATCTTATAGATAATGCTTTTGAAGCAATAGAAGAAAAACAAAAAACTTTAAGCAAAGATGAAGCAATAAAATATATCCCCAAAATAGATGTATCTTTAACATATAAAGACAATAAAACTATTATAAAAATATCCGATAACGGTATAGGTATAAAAGAAGAACATACAGGTAAAATATTTATTCCGTTTTTCACCACAAAAGCTTCTTGCAAATCCGGAACAGGTATAGGCATGTATATTGTTAAAAGGATGATAGCTGAAAATCATAAAGGAAAAATTTGGTTTGAATCGAAGTATATGGTTGGAACCGACATTACAATTGAGTTGCCAAATTTATAAGCATTTGTTATAATCTTATACTAAATAAGAGGTATTTACTTTGAGTAAAAAAGTATTAATTGTTGATGATGAAGAAGAAATAGTTGCTTTTATGGGTAGGTTTTTAAAAAGACTTAACATAGATAGTGTTTTGGCTATTTCAGGCGAAGATGCATTGGAAAAATACAAAACAGATCAATTTGATTGTGTTTTCCTTGATGTGCATTTGGGTGGAATCAGCGGTATTGAAGTGTTAAAAAGAATTAAAGCAATTAATCCTGATGCCAAAGTAGTAATTATTACCGGCAGTATAAGTTCCGATAATCAGTCTAAAGTTCTTGAATACGGTGCTACAGATTATATACAAAAACCTATAGATCTTGCAGATTTCAAAAAGAAAGTTTTCACATATATATAATATGGAACAAAAAAAAGATTACAGACTTTATCTTTCACAAACAGCCAAACAAATGATTTTGGTTCATGATCCTAATCTTTTGTCTAAATTAGTTTTGAGAACCGTCACAAGAAATCTTGGTGTAAAACATTCCGGTTTATTTCTGTATAATAAAAATAAAAAAGAATATGTTATAACTGTATCCAGCGGTAAAAAAGGTCTGAAAATTCCCGTTGGATTTACAAAAATAACAAACAACAATCCTATTATTCAATTCTTTTTAAATAAAGATGTTAAAGAAAACAAAGAATATCTCTTAGTTTCCGATATTAAGTCTTTAAAAGAAAAATATAAAGATAACGAACCTATTTATAATTTACTTACAGGACTTGAAGATGAAACATCTATGTATAAAGCACAGTTAATTGTGCCGGGTTTTTTCAGAAAAGAATTGATGGTTGTATTTTTTATAGGCAACAAAACAGACGGATCTTTTTTCAACAAAGAAGATTTGGAATTTTTAACTATTCTTTCTTCAGATGTTGTTATGGCAATACAAAATGCAAAATTGTTCGATGATATAAAAAAGCAACTGGATATAAACAAACAACTTCTTTTAAATACCGTTGAAACTCTTGCGACGGCCATTGATATAAAAAATTCATATACACACGGACATACAGAGAGAGTTATGAAATATTCAATAACTTTATTAAAGTATATCCCTCAAGAAAAAATTAAAGAATACGAAGATTTTGAAAATATGTTGAGGATTTCGGCATTATTGCACGATATAGGCAAAATAGGTATTCCGGAAAGCATTTTAAATAAAAGCGGAAAATTATTACCGGAAGAAATAAAATTAGTTGAAAAACATCCTACACTCGGTGCTGAAATTTTAGAGCCCATAAAAGAGTTTAAAGATATTTCTTTAGGTGTGAAATATCATCATGAAAGATATGACGGTACAGGATATCCGTGCGGTCTTTCAGGTGAAAACATTCCGCTTATCGCCACAATAATTTCGGTTGCAGATGCTTATGATGCAATGACTTCAGACAGACCTTACAGAAAAGGCTTAGACAGAAAAGATGCAATTAAAGAAATTGTGGCAAACAAAAACAGACAATTCAGTCCGTTGGTCGTAGATGCTTTTGTTGAAGCATTCGATAATAACGAATTATAAATCAGAGCAAATATGAAACTAAGATGCATTTGTGATATACCAAGAGATTGTAACATAAATATTGCACTTGACGAAGTTTTTCTTACAAAAGAAAAATTTGATGAAACTTTTCGCTTTTACAGATGGACAAAACCTTCATACACTATCGGATATTTTCAGAAATTTCCTACTGATAAAAAAGATAATTTTCCTGTTATAAGAAGACTGACGGGAGGGTTATCAGTTTTACATAATAAAGATTTATCTTATTCACTGGTAGTGTCAGACACTTTATGGCCTTATATTTATGATCAGGAAGCTACTTATAAAATAATCCATGAAACCATTAGAAAATCTTTAGAAAAAATAAATATTTTCTGCGACAAAAAAGTTTTACATAACGATAACATACAAAACTATTCTTGTGTTCAAACTTTATATAAAGACGACTTAATGCTTAACGGCAAAAAAATAGTCGGTTCTTGTCAAAGAAGAAGAGGCAAAAGAATAATTGTTGAAGGATCCATACATTTAGATTTAAATCTTGAACAAATTAATGTTTTTACAAAAGAATTTTTTGACAACTTATCGAAAACTTTAAAATGTGATACAATAAGTAAAGATATAACAACGGAAGAAATATATTCGGCACAAGAACTTTGCAAAGAAAAATATGATACCGAGAAATGGAGAAAACTTTTTTAGTTTATGGACAATAGTATTTTATATTTAATCACTTTTTTTACAGCTTATATTTTGTCTCTTATTTTAACTCCATGCTTTAGATATATCGCAATACATTTTAATATTTACGACAAACCATTAACGGCAATAAAAACGCACAAAGTAAGCACTCCTTATTTGGGAGGACTTGCAATATGGAGCGGATGGGTTATAAGTTTAGTTATTATAAGATTTATAACAACTTTCCCCACAGGAACATTAAAAAATTTAAGATCCGTGATAATAGGTTCATTTCTTTTATTGATATTGGGATTATGTGACGATATAAAAAAAGGCGGCCTTGGCTTTAAGTTCAAATTTTTAATACAAATTGTTGCTTGTGCCATTGTTGTAATAGGTTTTGATATAAGAATAAATTTTATTGAAAATTATATATTGTCTGTAATAATAAGTATGTTTTGGATAATAGGACTTTCGAATGCTTTTAATCTTATAGATATTATGGACGGACTGTCTTGCGGAACTGCTGCTATAGCATCGTTTTTCTTCTTTATAATAGCTCTTCCCAGTGAAATGATTTATGTTAATTTTTGTGCTGTTGCTCTTTTTGCCGCATGTTTAGGTTTTATACCTTTCAATTTATCTAAAAGCAAGAAAATTTTTATGGGTGATACAGGAAGTTTATCCATAGGGTTTATTTTGGCAACTGTTGCAATGGGAACATCTTATACAAAAATAAATCCTGTAGGTGTTTTTGCACCTTTACTTATTTTAGCCATTCCGATATATGAAACAACTTTTGTAAGTATTATGAGAATGTTAAAAGGGAAAAATCCGTTTCTGGGAAGTAAAGATCATTTTCCTTTAAGACTTGAAAAAATGGGATATTCAAGAAAACAAATTTTGATATTTGTATATATTTTGTGTTTTATATTAGGTATATTTTCTTACACAATAGTAAATATCAATGACAAAATTTCCTATTTAATTTTTTCGTTTGTTATAATATTGTTAGTTATTTTTTCAATAAGATTATCTAAGGTTAAAGTAGATTAAACATGAATAATATTGTTATAGGTGCAGGAATTTCAGGCCTTTCTTTCGGATATTTTTCAAAAAAGCCTTTCATTATTTTTGAAAAAGAAAACATTGTCGGCGGATTATGTAAATCCGTAAAAGAAAACGGTTTTGTTTTTGATTATTCAGGACATTTTATACACATAAAAGATAAAAAAATAAAAACTTTAATAGAAAAACTTATAGGAAAAAAGTTATTAACCGTTAAAAGAAATTCGGCAATTTTATTTAATGACAAAATGATGCCGTTCCCTTTTCAAGCAAATCTGTATTATCTTAATGAACAACAAAAACAAAAATGTATTGACGGAATAAAAAAAAGAAAAAATATAAAAATATCTGCTGATATGCCTTTTATAGATTGGGCAAAGGCAATGTTCGGTGATGGTATAACAGAATATTTTATGCAGCCGTACAATCAAAAGTTATGGAACTATAATTTAAAAAAATTAACGGCAGCATGGACCGCACCGTTTGTTCCAAAACCGTCTCAAGAACAAATAATAAAATCAGCATATTCTAAAAACGAACAGAAGTACGGTTATAACAGTACTTTTTATTATCCCCCCAACCACGGATGCCAGGCAATGATTGACGGATTTTATAAAAAATTAAAAAGTAATATTATAACTAACTCAAAAGTTGAAGTAATAGATTTAAAAAACAAAAAAATCTATGCAAACGGAAAATACTATTTTTATGAAAATATAATATCAACTCAACCGTTAAAAGAACTTTTGCTAAGTATAAAAGATTTACCGAAAAATATTTCAAAACTTATAAAGCATTTAGAATGCACATCAACAAGATGTATAAATTTAGGAATAAGATATAAAAAAAATCCACCGGATATGATAAAAGGCGTTCATTGGATATATATCCCGGAAAACAAATATCCTTTTTACAGAGTAGGAATATATTCCAACGTATCAAAGAATTTAGCCCCTAAAAATTGTTATAGTTTATATGTTGAAATGTCTGATACAACAAATTGCGATAATATAATTCCTGTATTAAAAAAAACAGGGTTAATGAATATTGATGATGAAGTTGTAAGCATAAATGTAATAGATATGAAATATGCTTATGTTATATTCAATAAAGCCAGAAAAAAAGCATTAGAGATTATATTCAAATTTTTAAAAGATAATAATATTTATTGTATCGGAAGATATGGTAATTGGGAATATTCTTTTATAGAAAAAAATATTATTGACGGAAAAAATTTAGCACAATTGTTAAATAAAACAAAATGAACAAAATAAAAGTAGCTGTTATCATTACAAAACTTGAACTCGGCGGAGCGCAAAAGGTTGCAATATCCATTTGCGAAAAAATAGACAAAACTAAATTCGAACCTTTTTTAATATGCGGCTGCGGTGGAATATTAGACGAAGAAACAAAAAACAAAATAAGAGTTATATTTGTAAAAGATTTAGTCAGAGAAATAAATCCCATAAAAGATTTAAAAGCATTATATTCGATATACAAAATATTAAAACAGGAAAAGCCTGATATCGTTCACACACATTCTTCAAAAGCAGGAATTGTAGGCAGATTTGCCGCAAAAATGTGCGGTATAAAAAATATAATTCATACAATTCACGGTTTTAGTTTTAACGATACACAAAGTTTTTTAAAAAAGAATCTGTTTATATTTTTAGAAAAATTGGGAGCAAAAATTTC
>CACWKJ010000012.1 GCA_902761395.1 uncultured Elusimicrobium sp.
TTGAAGAAAATCCTTCTTTTTGGTTTTGGTTTCACAGAAGATGGAAATCTCAAAAACCAAAATAAAGGTTGTAAATTAAAAAATTTTAATTTATAATTTATTTAAGTCGTAAAAGAGTTGTTTGTTTTAATTGCTTTTGTTTATAAAAATATGGTATAAAAATAAGATAATCAAAGGAGATAACTTATGCAAATTAACATTACGGCAAGGCATTTGAAGTTGACGGATGCTATTGATTCTTATGTCAGACAAAAGATTTCAAAAGCAGGTAAGTTTTTTGACGGAGATAATGTTTGGGCGCATGTTATTTTGTCCGTCGAAAAAAACAGACAGATAACAGAAGTAACTTTCTATATTGCAGGAAAAGCATTCAGAGCAAAAGAAGAATCCGAAGATTTATATGCATCAATAGATTTAACAATAGATAAACTGGCCAAACAACTCAGAAAAGAAAAAGAAATTTCAAAAATACACAGAAAAGCAAATTTAAAAGTATCAAAATCCAAAAAAATAAAAGCGGAAGTTTTCTCTTATGATACAATGCAGGATTCCAGAACGAAAATTTCTGAAATAAAGAGATTCGATATTCGTCCTATTTCAATAGAAGAAGCTATAGAAGAAATGGATTCTTTGAATTACAGAGTTTATATGTTTTTAAATTCTTCTACCGAAAAAATAAATGTTTTATATAGAAAAGACAGCGGTTCTTTAGTAATGTTAGAGCCGGAAATGTAATATAATATAAAAAAATAAAAATGCCAAATAAATTAGGAGGCTTTAGAAAAAAATGAATATTATGGACTTCTTATGTCAGGATGCTATTACAGTAGATTTGAAAGCACAAAACAAAAAAGATGCTATTATTGAGTTAATAGAGCTTTTGAAAGATGCTAAAAAAATCAAAAAGACAGATGAAATTATTGATGTAGTTTTAGAAAGAGAGAAACTTGGTTCTACCGGTATTGGTCAAGGTGTTGCCATACCTCACGGAAAAACGGATGTTCTTTCAGAACAAGTTGGTGTTTTAGGTATATCGAAAAAAGGTATAGAATTTAATTCTTTAGACGGAGAACCTGTTTACATAATATTTCTTTTAGTTGGCCCTGTTGAAGTTACCGGTCAACATTTGAAAGCTTTGTCGAGAATATCAAGATTATTCAAAGATAAATTCTTAAGACAAGCTATAAAAGATGCGGAAACAAAAGAAGATGTTATAAAAATTATTCAGCAAGAGGATGCCTATTAAAATGCCGGTGCTAACAGTTGGCACTTTAGTTGAAGAAAAGTCAAAAGATTTATCATTAACCGTGATTGCAGGTTCAAATGGTTTGGAAAGGCATATTACCGTACCTGATACAAATAGACCTGGACTTGCTTTCACGGGATATTTTGAGCATCTACCTTACGAAAGAGTTCAAATAATAGGTATTGCCGAACACACTTACCTTACAAATTTATCGTATGAAAAACAATGCGAATTGTTGACGAAAATTTTTTCTCCGCCGCAAGTTCCGTGCTGTATTATTACAAGATCGTTTGAACCGTCAAAATCGATGGTTGAAATATTTAATAAACTTAATGTTCCTCTAATAAGTACACCTTTGTCTTCTGCACAGTTATTGGGTGATTTATTGTTTTATTTGGACGAAAAATTGGCTCCTATGGAAAGAGTTCATGGTGTATTGTGTAATGTTTACGGATTAGGTGTTTTTATCAGAGGAAAATCAGGTGTGGGAAAATCGGAATGTGCTCTTGAGCTTGTTAAAAGAGGACATATGTTGGTTTCAGACGATACTGTTGAAATAACAAAAAGATCCGGCAGAATTTTAATGGGAAAAAGTACGGGTATAGTAAAACACCATATGGAATTGAGAGGTGTCGGAATAATAGATATAAGGAATATGTTCGGTATTGCAAATATTCTTGATGAATCCAAGATAGAGCTCGTTATAAATCTTGTTGATTGGATGGAAGTTAAAAAGTATGAGAGATTGGGTATAGATGAATATTATGCCAATATTTTAGGTGTAAAAGTGCCTGAACTTACTATCCCTGTTGCTCCGGGAAGAAATTTAGCTATTATCGTTGAAACCGCGAGCTTAAATCAAAGATTAAAAAATAAAGGATGTTTCACTGCTTTAGAAATGAGTAAAAAATTGATGGAACATATGAATAATACAAAAAATGAAAAATAATTTTTTAATTATTTCAGGTATATCGGGAGCAGGAAAAAGCCAAGTCTTAAACATTTTGGAAGACTTTGGCTTTATTTGTGTCGACAATATGCCGTTGGAATTTGTTTTTGAATTTATACAATTATGCAAAAAAAACAGAAAACAGTATAAAAATATAGCATTGAGTATAGATGTAAGAGCAGGTAAGAATATTAACAAAATTTCTCAAATACTTTCTGCCTTGAGGAAAGAAAAAATAAAGAGTAAAGTTTTTTTCTTGAATGCGGATAATGCGACATTACTAAAGAGATATTCGGAAACAAGAAGAAAACATCCTTTGGGAATGATAGTTAAGGAAGGAATTGTTGCCGAAAGAAAAATGATGGAAATTGTTAGAAAAGTCGCAGATCAGGAAATAGATACAACAAATTTAACTATAGGTGAACTAAAAAATATTCTTGCACAATTAATAGGCCTTTCATCGACGAACAGACAATTATTGTTATCGATAATGTCCTTTGGCTTTAAATATGGAATAGCTACGGAAGCGGATATTGTTTTTGATGCAAGATTTATTCCTAACCCGAATTATGTTACAGGCCTTAAAACAAAAACCGGTAAAGATGTGGAAGTTGTAAAGTACATTGAAAAGCAGAAAGAGTACAAAGGTTTTTTCAATAAAATATCAAGTTTGTTGTTATCTTTAATGCCGGGTTATATAAAAGAAGGAAAAAGTCAATTGACTATTGCAATAGGTTGTACCGGAGGCAGACACAGGTCTGTGGCAACAGCCGAAAAATTAGCTAAATTTTTTGTCAAAAACAAATATAAAGTAAAATTGTATCATAGGGATATTCTTCGTGCAGGATAAAAAAAATTCGAAATATAAAATAGTTGCAATCGGCGGAGGAACCGGACTTTCAACATTACTGAGAGGACTAAAAGCTTACGATGTTGATATAACGGCCGTTGTTACCGTGTCTGATGACGGCGGAAGTTCCGGAAAGTTAAGAAAAGAGTTGGGTGTATTGCCACCCGGAGATATAAGAAACTGTTTGGTTGCTTTAGCCGAAGAGGAAAATTTAATAACGAAATTATTTCAATATAGATTTCCGAGAAAAGGTGGTTTGTCAAATCATTCTTTTGGAAATTTGTTTTTAACGGCATTAACATCAATTTCCGGCGGTTTTGATAAAGCAATTTTAAATGCAAGTGATGTTTTGGCAATAAAGGGTAGGGTTCTTCCCGTATCTTTAGATAATGTCAAAATGAAAGCAACTCTTGTCGATGGCGAAAAAATCGTAGGTGAATCAAAAATATCAAAAAGTAAAAGTGCCATAAAAACAGTTGAAATAGAACCTAAAAATGCAAAAGTTTCTCAAAGTGTTATAGATGCAATATTAAGCGCAGATTGTATTATTTTAGGTCCGGGTTCTTTGTATACCTCGGTTATTGTTAATTTATTATTTGATGACGTTATTCCTGCTTTAAAAAAATCAAAAGCATTAAAACTTTATGTTGCAAATATTATGACACAAGTAGGAGAAACTTCAAATTTTACGCTCAGTAATCATATAGATGCAATAATACAGCATTCTTATCCGGAAATATTAAATGCCGTATTTGTAAATAACGGAAAAATTCCGGAAAACATTGTAAACCGATATGCAAAGCTTAATTCAACTCCCGTGAAAATAGATAAGTTAAAGTACAAAAATATAAAAGTAGTAAAGAAGAACTTTGTATCAAAAAGTCAGTATGCTCATCATGATTTTGTAAAACTTTCAAGAGCAATATTTAATTTTTTGAGAGGTGAAATAAAATGATAAACATCATGATACTTTCTCACTGCGAATTAACTAAGGAGTTGATAAAAACGGCCGAGGTTATTGCAGGAAAGCAAGAAAACTTATTTTATATCGATCAGGATATAAAAAATGAAAATCTTATAAGCTTACAAGGGAAAATAAGTGAGATTCTCAAAAAAATAAATAACGATAAAGGTACTCTTATTTTAACGGATATGTTAGGCGGAACTCCGTGTAATGCATCGGTATTACTTACTAAAAGTTTTAATATAGAAGTTTTGACCGGTGTAAATTTACCGATGATATTGTCAGCCGTTTTTGCAAGTAAAACAGCTAACACTGCAAAAGATTTGGCAGATAAGGTTTTATCCGACGGTAAAAAAAGTATTGTAAACGCAAAACAGTTATTATTGGAAAGAATGAAATAAAAAGGAGTTAAATTGTGACTATTAAAATTGTAAGAATTGATGACAGGCTTATTCACGGACAAATAGTTCAAGGTTGGCTTAAAACTGTGGACGTAGATAAAATTCTTATTATTTCCGATGAAGTAGCTAATGATGAAATGCAACAAATTTTGTTGTCTATGGCAGTTCCGAGTTCCGTAAAACTTGTAATAAAAAATATAAAAGATGCAACTTATGAAATTTCAAATGAAGTCTATGAAAATGATAAATTGATGATTTTATTTTCAAATCCTCAAGATATAGTAAGAATGATAGATAACGGAATAAAATTTCAGTCAATAAACATAGGCGGAATGCACTATTCTCACGGGAAAAAACAGTTGCTGCCCAATCTTTCCGTTGATAAAAACGATGTTATGTCTTTTTTAAAACTTATAGATAGCGGAATAGAACTTGAAACAAGAGCATTACCTCAAGATGAGAGATATAATGCCGTTAACGATATTCAAAAAGAGGCCGAAAATTTAGGAATAAACAGATAAGGAATATTATAAAATGAAAAAGATTAAATTTGTATTAGGAATACACAATCATCAACCTGTAGGTAATTTTAAATGGGTGTTTGAAAAAGGATACGACATTGCATATAAACCTTTTTTGGAAGTAATGTTAAAACATAAGAATATAAAATGGAATTTGCATTCAAGCGGTATGTTATGGGAATTTATGCTCGAGGAACATCCCGAGTATATAAAAAGTATTAAAAGTTTAATTTCAAAAGGGAATTTAGAGATAATTTCCGGAGGGTATTACGAACCGATTTTATCTGTAATTCCTGATTCCGACAGGAACGGACAAATAAAGCAATTATCCGATTTCATAAAAAATAAGTTGGGCTATAATTGTAAAGGTGCATGGGTTGCGGAAAGAGTTTGGGAACCGTCTTTGGTAAAATCTCTTGCCGACTCCGGTATAGAATATACAATTCTCGATGATGTTCATTTTATGGCTTCCGGATTAAAAGAAAATGATTTAAAAGGTTTTTATACAACGGAAGATCAGGGGAAAGTATTAACGGTTTTTCCTATAAGTCAAAAATTAAGATATTTAATTCCTTTCCAAGATGTATCTGTTTGTATCAACTATTTTAGAGAACTTGCAAACGAAGATAAGGATATTGTCGTCGTTATGGCCGACGACGGAGAAAAATTCGGTATGTGGCCCGGAACAAATAAACATGTTTATGAAAACGGTTGGTTGGATAATTTTTTAACGGCAATAGAAGAAAATTCCGATATTGTTGAAACGGCGACTTTTTCGGAAGTATTAAAAACAATGAAACCTTCGGGAAGAATTTATTTACCTACAAATTCTTATTTTGAAATGTCCGAATGGACTTTGCCGTCTGCGGTTCAAAACAGTTTTGATAATTTTGTTAAACAAAATGAAAATAACAGTGAAGTAAAACCTTTTATAAGAGGCGGCTTTTGGAGAAACTTTTTAAGTAAATACGACGAATCAAACAATATGCACAAAAAAATGATTAGAGTAAGTAATAAAATACAAAATAAAAAAGTTTCATTAAATTCCGAATTACAGAAAGCTTTATATGCCGGGCAATGCAATTGTGCATATTGGCACGGTGTTTTCGGAGGATTATATTTGCCTCATTTAAGAAATGCAATATACGAATATTTGTTGAAGGCCGAAAGTCTGTATAATAAGGAATTCGGAATTAAAAATTCGTGGAATAAAAATGATTTTGATTGTGACGGGAGTGATGAGTTTTTATACGAAAGCTCACAACAAGATATTTATGTGGATGCGCAAAACGGAGGCAGTATTTTTGAATTTGATATTCTGGATAAAAAATATAATTTTTCTAATGTGTTAACGAGAAAGTATGAAGGTTATCATAAAAAATTAAAAGAAGCGATAGAAAATAATAATGTAACCGATTCTCAGGAACTGACCTCAATTCATACGGATGCGGTTAAGGTAAAAGAAATCGGCTTGGAAAAACATTTAGCGTATGATTGGTACAGAAAAGCATCTTTGCTTGATCATTTCTTTAATAATGATACAAAATATGAACAATTATACGGGGTAAGTTTTAGGGAAGAAGGTGATTTTGTTTTAGGAAAATATGATGCAAAAATCGTTTCCGGAAATTTGGAATTAACAAGACAAGGTCATGTTTGGTATGAGAATGCTCACTTACCTGTTGAAGTTAAAAAAATTATTAAACCTTTGAAGAAAAACGGGTATGAAACGGAATATAAAATAAAAAATCTCTCTGATAAAGAAATGAAATTTACTTTTGGAGTAGAACAGGTTTTTGCTTTTTCCGAAATGATAGAAGATGATATGAGAGAAATTACAAATAAGAAAGTTTGGGAAAGAAAAGATAAAAACCTGGGAATGAATATAAAATTAACAAGTTCAAAATCATGTGACTATTGGATTGTTCCGATAAACACAGTTTCTACATCTGAAAACGGTTATGAAAAAACTTATCAGGGAACAACGGTTGTTAATGTATATAAATTTGTTTTAAATAAGAATAATTCTTTTTCTTTTAAAATAAAAACGGAAGTATTAAATAAAAAATAATTTATGGAACACATAGTACTTTTTTCAATAATAGGAGCAATTTTAAGTGCCGATATAACAATGTTCGGTCAGTTTATGATTTCGAGGCCGATATTTTGCGGACCTTTATTCGGCTATATTTTGGGAGATATTCATACAGGTTTATGGATCGGCATGATTGTTGAAATGATGTGGATAAACGCCATTCCTATGGGAGTATCGGTTCCCGTGGATTTAACTATGATGACAAGTTTAGCAGT
The DNA here is from genome assembly GCA_902761395.1 of uncultured Elusimicrobium sp. Classification (GTDB taxonomy): domain Bacteria; phylum Elusimicrobiota; class Endomicrobiia; order Endomicrobiales; family Endomicrobiaceae; genus Ruminimicrobiellum. Next base: position 7,242 of record CACWKJ010000012.1, read on the forward strand.
TATATGGGCTTGTTCATTTTTTCAAGGTAGTCAGGAAGCGGCTATTTTTGCACTGGCAATAGCTATACCTTTTGCATATTTATATAAAGAAGTTGATTTGGCAGGAAGACTTTTTAATACAAAAATAATGCATTGGGTTGAAAAAGGTCTTGAAAAAGGATATGAAGGAAGAATATCGAAGGGAATTTATTTCGGTTTGTTACTGTTCTTTATAAGAACATCACTAATGTATGGCTTATTAATATTTTTGGGCGGTTTGTTGTATAAAGAAATGTATTCATATCTTCCGGTTCAGGTAATAGTTGCTTTTAAGAAATCATGGTATTATTTACCTGTTTTCGGTTTCGGGGCCGTGTTATATAATTTTAAAAATATAAAGATACCGTTTATAAAAAGACAAAATGATTAAAAATTTTATTTTTTTAAGAACATTCTTTTTACAGGCTTTATGGAATTTTGAGAGATTACAAAATGTAGGATTTTTGTATATCTTATATCCTGTATTTAAAAGTTTATATAAAGATAAAGAAAAAAGAAAAGAAGCACTGTTAAGGCATATAGGATTTTTTAATACTAATCCGTATATGGTAAATATAATAATTGCCATGGTTATTAATGCGGAAAATAACATTGCTTCCGGACAGGAAAAAAATATAAAAAAACCGGAAATGATTAAATCCGTTATGGCCGGTCCGACTGCTGCAATAGGTGATTATTTCTTTTGGGGAACGTGGAGACCTTTTGTTTCATTTATATCAATACTGATGATAATTCTTTCCATGAATATGTTCAGTATTAATTTTTTATGGATAGCACCGGTAATATTTATTGTTGTATATAATATAGTTCATTTGGCATTTAGATATTGGTCGTTAATTATAAGTTTTAGATTAAATGAGAAAATGATAAAGTTGATTTCAAAATTGGAAATAAAATATATAGTAGATATTTTCAGAATAATAGGGCTGGTTGTAATAACACTTGCAATATTTTTTTATTTTAAAACATTCGGCTTAATTCCGGTTATCGATTCCGAGTTACATAAGTTGGTTTATCCGGATGTGTTGATATACGGAGCAATATTTTTAATAAGTTTTTTATTGGGCAGAATAAGGCCTGTTATAATGTTTTATTTTGCACTGATTTTTAGTTTTATATTAGGATATTTGGGGATATAAAAATGAAAGAACAAAATGTAAAGATCGTCAACAAATTAGGACTTCATGCCAGACCAGCTTCTTTAATTGTTCAAACAGCTATGGGTTTTTCTTCCAATATATATATAATTAAAGATGAGATAAAAGTTGATGCTAAAAGTATTATGGGAATTTTGATGCTTGCTGCTGCTTGCGGAACGGAACTTAAACTTCGAACTGAAGGAACCGACGAGGAACAGGCATTGGCAAAAATGGTGGAAATATTTAATAACGGTTTCGGAGAGGAAATATAATGAAACAAAACAACATTATTTTAAACGGTATTGCCGCATCATCCGGTGTTGCGATAGGCAAAGTTTTTGTTTTGGAAGAAGATGAATTTCTTGTAGAGAAAAAAGAAATTTCCGGTATTCAAATAAAGCAGGAACTTAATCGTTTAAAAGATGCTATGGATAAAACCAAAATAGAGCTTGAAGACAACAAGAAAGAGTTAAGTAAAGTTGTAGGCGGTAATTATGCTAAAATTGCAGCTGCTCATCTTCTTATTTTAAACGATCCTATGGTGAAAAACGAAATTATAAAGATGATAAAAGAAGGTGTTAATGTCGAGTATGCTTTACATAAGGTTGTAGAAAACTTTGCCAAAACATTTGATTCTATAGATAACGATTATTTTAGAGAAAGGAAACATGACCTTTTAGATGTTGCAAGAAAAGTTATGAGAAACCTTTTTGGTAAAGACAAAAAGAACTTATCAAATCTGGAGGAAGATTCTATAGTTGTTGCAAAAACTCTTACTCCTGCCGATACTGTTACAATGAAAGAAGTAATGATAAAAGGATTTGTGACAGAAATAGGAGGAAAAACATCTCATACCGCACTTGTGGCGCAAAGTCTTGAAATTCCGGCTGTTGTAGGTTTAAAAGATATAACTCATCAAGTTAAGCAGGGAATGTCTATTATTGTTGATGGAAATTTGGGATTGGTTATTTTAGATCCGTCCGAAGAAACTATAGACAATTACAAACGTGAATATGAAATACAAATCTCAAATAAAAAAGAACTGGAAAAATTTAAAGATTTGCCTGCAGTAACTACAGATGGCAGAGAAGTTATTTTGGGGGCCAATATAGAAAATCCCGAAGAGGCAAGATCTGCTCTCAGACACGGAGCCAATGCCATAGGATTATATAGAAGCGAATTTATGTATTTGTCGAGAAAAACAATGCCTACGGAAGAAGAACATTACCAAAATTACAGTAAAGTGGCAAAGATGATGATGCCGTATGAGGTTATAATAAGAACTATAGATTTAGGCGGAGATAAAATTGCAAGATTGGGACTTATGAATATAGGCAGAGAAGCCAATCCTTTTATGGGACTTAGAGCAATAAGATTTTGTTTGAAATATCCGGAAATATTTAAATCGCAACTAAAAGGAATTTTAAGAGCATCGGTTCACGGAAATATAAAAATAATGTATCCTATGATTTCAAGAATTTCCGAAATAAAAGAAGCCAACAGAATACTTGAACAGGCAAAAGAAGAATTGAGAAAAGAGGGGAAGAAATTTAAAGAAGATATAGAAGTAGGTGTTATGATAGAAGTTCCTTCAGCAGCCATAATTTCCGATGTAATTGCAAAAGAAGTGGATTTCTTATCAATTGGTACAAATGACTTAATACAATATACAATGGCGGTAGACAGAGTAAATGCGGATGTGGCACACTTATATACTCCTATGCACCCTGCAATTTTAAGATTATTGAAAATAATAATAGATTCGGCACATGCTGCGGGAAAAAATGTGGGAATGTGCGGAGAAATGGCCGGAGATCCTGCATATACTGTTGTTTTATTGGGATTAGGCCTTGATGAGTTCAGTATGTCTGCGGTTCAAATACCAAAAGTTAAAAAAATTATAAGAAGTGTTTCCAAATCCGCCGCCAAGACTTTAGTTGAACAATTATTAAAGTGTTCAAGTATGCACGAAATAGATATAACGATGAAAAAATTTAAATACAAACAAAATTTCTTTTAATAAATATTTGTTTTATAAAAATTTTTATTTAGTTGTTATCATCATCATTATCATTATAAACTATTATATTGTCTCTTCCTGAATTCTTTGCTTTATAAAGAGCCTTGTCGGCATTTCCTATTAAAGTATCTATATCGTTGCTTTTGTCGTATTTTGAAATTCCTATACTTATTGTAACGGAAAAAGTTTTTTTACCGTCTTTAAAATTTATATTCTTTATACTTTTTCGTATTTTTTCGGCAATATCAACAACTTTTGCCTGTGTTACGGATGGCAACATTACTATGAATTCTTCTCCTCCGTATCTTCCTACGATATCTCCTCGTCTTACTGACGATGAAATTGTTGTGGCTGTTGCTTTTAAAACATCGTCACCTACCAAATGTCCGTAAGTATCATTTATATTTTTAAAATGGTCTATATCCAACATCATCAAATAAAATGTAGTGTTATATCTTTTTGCTATTTCTATTTCCGAATATAATTTTCCGAGGAAAAATCTTTTTAAATACAGTCCTGTTAATCCGTCTATTCTTGCTTTTTCTTTAAGTTCCGAAAACAGCATTATTCTTTTTGTTCCCAATTTTAAATGAGGAATAAAGAATTCACCCTCTTCCAAATATATTTGAGAATATTCAGGTTCAACTACTAAAAAAGTACAGGAATTTAATTGATTGTCTATTATCATCGGCCATGCAATTACGGGTTTTTTTTCAATGTCAAATAAAGATTTTATTATAGCCGGCCCCTTTATTGAACGGATTTCTTCATTGTTGTTGATTAAAGAAAACCATTGTTCCTTTTTATCATCTTTTAATCTTGATAAAATTTTTAGATTTCTTTTTCCGTCTTTTTCAACTTCACTGTTGTTTTTTGTTGTGATAACGACATAACAAACACCTGCTCTTGTTTCCAAAATATTTAGTAATCCGTTTGCCAAATCTTCGGGAACGTCCATGTTTTTAGTTAAATCTTTTGAGATTATATAAAAGTGTGTAATTCTTTCGAGTTTTTTTTCTAGAGACTCTCTTTTGTCCGAAAGACTTTTTTCTTCGTTAATTAATTCCTCTTTATAAAAACGTAATTCATTATTTCTTCTTTTTAAGTTTGGATATTGTATTACTTTTCTGTTTGAAAACAAAAGTAGAATAGGCAGCATAGGAATGAAAATTAATGAAATTATTAAAGTCTCATGTGAAAAGCCGAAAGTGAAAAAAGAAGTAAATATTGCCGTTCCGCAGAAGGCTATATAATAGGTAAAGTTTATTTTTACCGAAAGCATTGAAAGAGGTAAAAGAAAAAGTATCAACAGGTATTTTATGTAAGCGGCATTAACTTTATTATAAGCGATAAAAAAACATATCAATATAATAAGTAATTTTAAATAAAATAATACCTTTTTCATTGCTTTTGCTCTCTGTAAATACAAGTTTGGTTTCTTCCGTTCTTTTTTGCCGTATATAAAGCATCATCGGCTTTTTTTATAATTTCGTCCGGATTTAATTCATCTTTTAATTCCGCAATACCTATACTTATTGTCTTTTTTATTTGTATCGGATGATAACTTTCTATAGGCATAAAAAACTTTTCTTCTTCTACCATTTTACGAACTTCTTCAAGTATTTTATAACTTTCGTTGATTGTTGTATGGTACATCAATACTGCAAATTCTTCACCGCCATATCGTGATAATACATCCACTGCTCTAAATCTTCTTCTTAAAATATTTGATAATTGCTTTAAGAAAGTGTCTCCGGCTAAATGTCCGTATGTATCATTAACTTTTTTAAAGTAATCAATATCTATCATTGCAACCGTAATAGGAATGCTGTTAGTTTTTGCTCTTTCTATTTCTTCCTGTAATCTTTCTATGAAATAAGCTCTTGTATATAGTCCGGTAAGTCCGTCGGTTATTGCCAATGCTTCAACCTTTTTAAACATTATTGCATTGTTTAAAATAAGTCCTATTAAACTGGCTAAAATAGATAGTAACCTAAGATCGTAATCGTCAAAAAACTCTTTTTTATCAGTACAATATCCTTTTATTGCACCCCAATAGTTGTTTTCTATTTCTATCGGAACTACGATTAAAGAAGAAATGTTTTTATAATCTGTTTCCGTAAATCTTCTGTCTTCTTCGGTGTTTGTTATCAGTAAAGGGACTTTGTTGAATTTGGAATAATTTACAAAAATGTCTTTACTGGAGTGCCTTTTTATATTCCATTTTCCTTTAGATATAAATTTTTTTGTTAAGTTTTCCAATAGTTTTATAAGATCTTTTTCGTTCATCGTGTTTTCTATAGAGTTGATCATTTGTTCAAAAGATTGGAATATTTGCATTCTTTGATTTATTGCATTTATTTTGTTTTCATTGTTTGTTATCGATGATTGTATTAAAGTTAAATCCCTGTCTAAAACTTCATGCTCTACTTTTAACTTTATTTTTTCCGATATCCATAATTGTCTGTATTTTTCAATTTCATAGAATGCAAGTATTATCCATAGAATTTCAACAACCAACAAAAATTTGTTTATGGTAGTAGTTGTTGCAATCGTAAAAACTCCCGCGGATACCGCAAAAGCTATCAGTACTCCTCCGAATACACTTCCGGAAAATATATACATTATTACAAAAACAATAAAAATAGAAGGAAAAACCAATATCGGATATTGGAATAAAAAAAACAACCAAATAATAAAACATATTCCCGATAAAACAGGAATAAATACTGTTTTAAAAATATCTAATAAAAAAACTCTATTCTTCTTTAAGTTTATCATTGTCTCTTTTCTGTTTATAGTATTTTATTAATGCTGTTTCAATTTCGTCTTTTAATTTTTTATCTTTTATATCGAAAATTTTTCTCCATTTATCTTTCTCTTTTATTGACGGCCAAGAAACCCATAATCCGTATTTGCCGTTTAATATATTACAGTTTATTTCAATTTCGTCATTGAATATTACAGACATAAAGGCTAATATTGTTTTAGGCTTTTTTACAATACTGCATTTATTTATTTTATATTCTGTTTTCCCGTTAAACCTGTCGCTGACAATTTTTTCTTTATTGTTTATTTTGTTTATAATTTCTTGTTTTGTTTTCCTGTTTAAAAAAGAAAAGAAATAATATTTTGTTCCTTTGCTCTCATAAAAAGGAGACAGTAATTTGTCATCTGCTAATACAAAATCCTGCAGATATAAAATATTGTTTAGTTCAATATTTATTTTGTTATTCTTATTCGTTACCTTTGTCAAATTCAAATCCAAAGCATAACTGTTAACGCAAAACAAAAAGAGTAATAATATAAGTAAAATTTTTTTTATATGCATA
>CACWKJ010000013.1 GCA_902761395.1 uncultured Elusimicrobium sp.
TTGCAACAATTTTTTTAAAGAAATGTTCCATTCAGGAATTGTTATATTTAATTCTTTTGATATTTTTTCGTTCGACATTGCCGTAAATAACGGCCTTTGAACTTTTGAATTGAAACTTGCCATAGGAACAGGCACTATTTCATTGTCGAAATTATTGAGTTTTACAAATTCTTTAGCTAATTCATATCTTGAACATTTTCCCGAGTTTGTAAGATGAAATAAACCGGACAAATTATTGTCTAAAGCTTTCATTATTGTATCTGCTATATCAAAACTAAAACACGGCACGGAAACTTCATCACTTGAAACTTTAACTGTTTTATTATTTTTTAACCATCCGGATAATTTAAACAAGAAATTTTGTTGTCCTTCGCCTATAACCCAACTTAATCTGCAAACTAAACTATTACTATATTTGAGTGCTTCCTGTTCACCCGCAAGTTTACTTTTTCCGTATTCGTTTAAAGGGTTTGGTTTATCCGTTTCAACATATAAATCATTTTTTGTTCCGTCGAAAATAGAAAATATAATCTGTTCCGAAATGAACAAATTTTGCATTATATTTTTTCGTTTCATCAACCAAATTAGTTACGGCAGTTTTGTTTATTAAAAAAGCTTTTGTGTTGTCTTGTTGAGCGGCTTCCACATTATTATATGCGGCACAATTTATAACCACATCGGGATTATATCGGGAAAAAATATTGGATATTTTTTCTTTATTTGTTATATCAAGGTCTTGTTCGCTCGGTGCAATAAAATCAATATTTGATTCTGTAAATTTTTTAATAAATGCTTTTGCTAATTGTCCGGAACTTCCGGTAATTATATATTTCATAATGAAGCCTTATAAGCAATAATCTTATATCTTGTACTCAAAATTGTGTTCTGCAAATTCAAATGCAGGATATACCAAATCTTTTTTTGACAGTTTCGGATTTATTGTATGCCAATCAATTTTTAAAAATGGATCGTTGTACAAAATTCCTCTTTCATGTTCGGGAGAATAAATATTAGAACAATAATATTCAAAATCAACTTCATCGGACAACACCTCAAATCCGTGAGCAAATCCTTCCGGAATGAATAACATATTTTTACCTTCCGGAGAAAGAACTTCTCCAACCCATTTACCAAATGTTGTAGAGCCTACTCTTAAGTCTACGGCAACATCGAATATCTTTCCGTTTATAACTCTTACAAGCTTTGCTTGAGCAAAAGGTGCTAATTGGTAATGCAAACCTCTTAAAACACCTTTAGTTGAATGCGAGAAATTTATTTGTTTTACGTTCAAATCTATTCCCAAATTCTTAAAGTCGGGAACTTTAAATACTTCCTCAAAGAAACCTCTGTCATCTTTAAATTTTACCGATTCTATTAGAACGACATCTTTTATTGATAAATTATGAAATTTAAATGGCATTAGCTTATTTCACCCTTTATTTTGTATTTAAATGTTTCATCTGTTACAAATTCTATTTCTTCTTCATCTATTTTTAATATTGCATTTCCGTCTATAATTCCCATTGTTACGGCATTTTCTTTCTCGTCATATTTTAAAGAAAATACGGTATCGGCACTCATTTGTGCTATGGTTGTTGAATTAAAATAGATAAGGATAGGACCTGATCTTGAATTTTCTACTTTCGAAAAAACTAATACATCGGTAATAGGATGCTTTGACATAAAAAGGCCTTGCTTGTTTTTTAAAACTATACCGACAGAATGAAAGTTTAAAATTAACATTCCGTTTGCAATAATTTTGGATGAATATTCTATGTCGGGAACATCTTCCGGATTTGTATAAGTTTTTGTATCTCCGTCAGGAGAAACAATATCTATAGAGTTAACAATTACTCTTACATTTACGGAATCAGAATATATCATACCTGAAAAACTAAATAATAAAGTAATTAAAATTAATAATTTTTTCATCTTTTATCCCAATACAACGTTAACTTTGTGAGTTCCGTTTTTGAACGGTTTTATAATATTGCCTTCAATTTTTTTACCGTCAACAATTATTTCTTTTGCTGCTGAATTTTTCTTTAATTTCGGATTTTCAAAACTTATATCATAGTTTGCATTTCTGAACTTTATGAACAATTTGCATTTTTGAAAATCTTTATTTGCAGGTAAATGCGGATCTATAGATAAACCTTCAAAAACACCTTTTACACCGAAGAAAAAGTTTTGGAAAGCATATCTTGTCCAAGCACAAGAACCTGTAAGAACAGGATATTCACCTCTGCCTGCAATATTAGGATTATCGTTTGAAATATAATATTCAGGTATCCACGGACCTGTTCTAATTATTTCATGTTCATGATTTAAAGGATTTATTCCCGAAAATACTTTATAAGCTAAATCAGGCATTCCTTGTTTTATTAAAGCCCAAACGAAGAACAAGTTTGCATGAGAAAATAAAGCATTGTTTTCTTTCGTTCCCGGAGCAAAGCCTGTTATTCTTCCTATAGTTTTATTGAATTTTGTATATGCAGGGTAATTTAATTTTAAAGCCCCTGTGGTTTTATCGAACAAATATTTAAATACTGAATCTATAACGGTTTGTTCTGCACCGATTTTCTTTGCACCGCCTGAAACAAGTGACCACGTTTGCGGCATTAACATCATTTCAAAATCGTTTGATGTAGGATTCTTTTTGTTTAATGCCGATTTATTCCAAATTGTATCTACAGGTTTTCCGTCTGCGAAAATGTATCCGCTGTAATAATATCCGTTGAAAGCTTTTTTATTTGCATTATCTATAACAAACTGAGCTTTTGTTCTCAAATCTTTCAATATTTTAGAAATTTTAACTTTAACTTTTTTACCGGAAATTGCATCGTTAACTTTACTTAAATATTTTGCCAAAACCGCTTGTCTTTGTTTTGCGGGAATATCTTTTGCTTTGTCGTCAAAGTTTTGGATAAGGTCTGCCAATTCTGCAAAAACTTCTATTTCTTTAATATTCAAATCGTTGGCTGTCTTTTCCAACAAATCTGCAATCTCGTTGCAATTTTGAGCAAGTGCGAAAGAGAATGTTACGTTTTCACCTTTAACTTGGTCGACTGCATCGTTCCAGTCTGCTCTTTTTTGTTTTAAAAGATTGTTGTTTCCTACGTCATAAAACATTGTTTCTATTTGAACAAGCATATGTTCAATTACCGTTCCGGTATATTTTTTGCCGGATGTTGTTTTTTGATTTTCGATATATCCTTTTTTCCATTTATCGTTTTTGGATTCACCTCTGTTTTGGTAACAATCTTTAAAGTAACCTATACCGTCTCTGAATAAGAATTTTTTATCACCTAAAAAGTTTGCAAGAATCATAACCGTTTGTGCTGTCCAGTAAGGATGGTCGCACCACAAACCGTTAACTTCGTCGCTGCCGAACTCTTTTGTTCTTGCGAAAAATCTCGTGGCATTTGTTCCGTCAAGGCGGATACCTTCAAGAGTTTTCATCGTTCTTTCTTCAAGCCCTTTCGGATCTATAACGGTTGCAGCCATCATGTCCTGCCAGAAATCTCTCCAACCTGCAAAGTCTGAACCGTAATCCGTTTGAGGATGTGCGGTGTTTCCGAACCAATATCTCATTGATAATTGGTAGCACCACCAATTGTTCCACAAATTATCAAATTCTTTATTTGCTGTTGTTATTTGAACTCTAGATGCTCTTTCCTGCCAGTATTTATTTAAATCATCAAATGCTTTAACTGCATTTTTATAAGAGTATTTTTTTATCAATTTATCTGCATCTTTGCTGCCCGTAAAAGTTATACCGTTTATTACTACAAAACTTACTGTTTTTCCTGCAGGGATTCTTATCTTTTTAAATTCTATCGCACCTACCGCTTCTTTACCGTAACATTGTTTTTGCGGAGCAATGTCGTTTAATATTGAATCCGGCTTTAACCACATATTGTTAGGTCCGAGGAATGTTTCTCTGTCGGAATAAAATCTGTTACCTTTTTTACCTGTTTGAGTTTCCGCGCTCATAAAGTAACAAATATCACTTGAATCGGTTGAACCTTCTATCCATTCAAGACCGGGGAGAATTTTTATACTGTTTTTTACTTCGCTTTTATTATAAAGTCTTACAACATCTCTGTGATATTCAACATAAGCTCTGCTTCCGCCGTAAATAGGTACTGTGGGGATAAAATCTATAACTTTATCTTTTTTGGAATTGTTTGTAATATCTACAAGCCACAATTCCGCCATTTCTTCCAACGGAACAAATATTGTAGTTTTAACATCTAAATTTAATTTTTTGGATGAACCGTAAAAGTTTACATAACCTAAACCCATTTCATATTTCGGGTTGGAAGTTTGTTTGTCTGTTAAATCATAATTGTTAACAAGCCAAGTTTGTTTTCCTTCTCTTATCCAAATAAATCTTGCTTGTCCTTTAGGAAAGTTCGGACCGTCGAATTCACCGAACATTCTCGTATAATCGAAACCCGAAAAACCTCTTAAAAAATTATCACATATAGAAAAATATTTCGGGCAGTTTGCTATCATGTGAATTAAAGGTTGTTTTAAACTTCTTGCATCTTTTACTACACATTGTCCTTGCTTATCGTAAGACCATAAATTTTTCATTTTTATCTCCGTAAAAGAAATACATATATAAATAACATATATCTCAAATATTTTACCTAAATAAGAATATTTTGTCTATGAAATTTTACATAGAGTTTGACAATAATATTAAAATTTTAGTTTAATCTTTAATTATGGAAAACAAAGAAATAATTACCAGACCGTCTTGGGACGAATATTTTATGAAACTTGCATGGCTTGTTGCCGAAAGATCAACATGTGTAAGACACCATGTAGGAGCAGTTATCGTAAGAGATAAAAGAATTTTAACTACCGGTTACAATGGTGCTGCAGCAGGCACAAAAGATTGTTTGGAACTCGGTTGTTTAAGAAATGAACTGAATATTCCGTCCGGAACAAGACACGAAATTTGCAGAGCTATTCATGCGGAACAAAATGCGATAATTCAGGCCGGAACTCATGGTATAAACATAAACGGCGGAACATTGTATTGTACACATTCGCCATGTATATTATGTGCTAAGATGATAGCAAATGCAAAAATTAAAAGAGTTGTTATGAGTATAGAATATCCGGATGAAACATTTAAAAAATTGTTTAAAGAAGCCGGAATAGAATATGTTTCTATGCCGATACCGGATCTTGCAATAACTCAGAAAAAGTAATTTTGGCAGTTGCTTTTATATATTAAAAGTAGTAGAATAAATAAAACTAAATAATTCTTCGGGGAAGGTGAAATTCCTTACCGGTAGTGATGCTCAAAAAGAGCTAAGCCTACGACTTCGCCATAACAGGTGAACTGAATCCGTGTAATTCGGATGCCGACGGTAAAAGAAACATTGTTTCTTAAAGTCCGGATGAGAGAAGATACAATATGTTTGTTGGTTGCCCCCGAAAAATTATTTTATATTTTCGGGGTTTTTTATTTTATGAACAAATTACAAGAACATAAAAAATATATGCAATTGGTATTGTCCTTAGCCAAAAAAGGAGACGGATATGTGTTTCCCAATCCTATGGTGGGAGCAATACTCGTTAAAGACGGCAAAATAATTTCAAAAGGTTATCATAAATATTTCGGTGCAGATCATGCCGAAGCACAAGCAATAAAAAGTTCACCTGTAAATGTTGAAGGTGCTACTTTATATGTTAACTTGGAACCATGTAACAATTGGGGAAAATGTCCTCCTTGTGTAGATTTAATAATAAAATCAAAAATAAAAACCGTTGTTTGTGCCATGAAAGATCCTAATCCTTTAACCGGCGGGAAAAGTTTTAAGAAATTAAAATCTGCAGGGATAACGGTAATTAACGGTGTGTTGGAAAAACAAGCAATACGATTAAATAAAGAATATATTAATCGCATAAAAAAAGCTAAACCTTATATTCTTGTAAAATCCGCAGTTTCATTAGACGGAAAAATTGCAGCATTTACCGGTGATTCGAAATGGATATCCAATGAACAATCAAGAAAATTTTCGCATAAAACAAGAACAAAATTTGATGCTATCCTTGTAGGCACAAATACTGTTTTAAAAGATAATCCTATGTTGTCTGCAAGAGGTTACGGTAAAAATCCTATAAGAGTAGTTTTAGATGAAAAATTAAAAATTCCTTCAAACTACAATGTTGTTGACGGAACAATACCTACAATTATTTTGTACGACGAAAATATAAAAAAAATTCCGAAACATTTTAATAAAGATTGCATAAAATTGGTTGCAATAAATTTTAAGAAAGCAAAAAAAGATTTTAATGTAGTAATAGAAAAATTAAACAAGATGGCTTTAAAAAGAATTATGATTGAAGGCGGCGGGGAAATAAATGCATCCGTTTTAAAAACAGGTAAAGCGGATGAAATTTTATTGTTTGTTGCTCCTATAATAGTAGGAGGAAGAACCGCAAAAACTTTCGTTGAAGGCGACGGAGTAAAATATATAAAAGATTCCTTGAAATTTAAAGTTTCTGAAGTTAAAAAGCTTGGTTCGGATGTCGTCATTGTCGCAAAGCGAAAATAACTAAACTAGGAGTAAAACGTGTTCACCGGAATAATAGAAGATATTGGTAAAGTAACAAATATTACAGATTCGCAAATAGAAATAGAAACTTGTTTAGACGACATTAAAACGGGTGACAGTGTTGCTGTTAACGGAGCATGTTTAACAGTAACAAAAATTAACGGCAAAAATCTTTCTTTTGATTACAGCCCTACAACAAGTGATATTACAAATATTTCGTTGCTTAAAAAAAATTCTGTTGTTAATTTGGAAAGAGCATTAACATTACAAACAAGACTTGGCGGGCACATAGTTTCAGGCCACATAGATACATCTGCAAAAATAGTTGATATAAAAAAGAGCGGTAACTTTTATTTTATTTCTTTTTCGGTTAACGAAAAAATAAAAAGATATGTAGTAAATAAAGGTTTTATTGCCATAGACGGTATAAGTTTAACCGTAGCGGAAAATAACGAAACTGTTTTTTCTGTTACAATGATACCGGAAACATTTAATAAAACAATATTTCATACAAGAAAAATAGGGGATATTGTAAATATAGAAATAGATGTTTTCGCAAAATATGTAGAAAAATTGTTTAACAAATCTAACGAGAAAAAAGATATAACGATGGATTTACTTAAAGAAAACGGATTTATTTAGAATATTTTGGGAGTGTAATAAAAATGAAAACAAATAAAGATTTTTCAACGATAGAAAGTGCGATAAAAGATATAAAAGCGGGGAAAATGGTAATTGTTGTTGACGATCCTTCAAGAGAAAATGAAGGCGATTTGGTTTGTGCAGCACAAAAAGTTACGCCGCAAATAATAAATTTTATGGCAAAAAATGCCAGAGGCTTAATTTGTGCTCCGGTTAACGGCAAAACATTAGACAGACTTGAAATAAATGTTATGGAAAGAAAAAATGTAGTAAGCAATAAATATTCTTGCTCATTTACGGAATCTGTTGACTACAAAAAAGGAACAACAACAGGAATCTCCGCTTACGACAGAGCAAAAACAATTAAAGCATTATCCGATCATAAAACTGTTTCTTCCGATTTTGTAAGGCCGGGACATGTTTTTCCTTTAAGATATAAAGAGGGCGGAGTTTTGGTTAGAGCGGGACATACCGAAGCATCCGTAGATTTATCTTTACTTGCCGGTCTTGACGGAAGTGCGGTTATATGTGAAATTATGAAAGACGACGGGACGATGGCAAGAATGAAAGATCTTCTATCTTTTGCCAAAAAACATAAACTAAAAATTATTACTGTTCAAGATTTAATTAAGTACAGAAGAGAAACCGAAAAATTAATAAAAGAAGTTGTTACCGTAAATTTCCCTACAAAGTTCGGTACATTTAAACTTTCTTTATTTGAAGATACAATAACAAAAGAAACTCATCTTGCAATAATAAAAGGTGATGTTAAAGGTAAAAAAAATGTGTTGGTAAGAGTTCATTCTTCTTGCGAAACAGGAGATATTTTTCACTCTTTAAAATGTGATTGCGGAGAACAGTTGGAAACGGCATTGCAAATGATAGAAAAAGAAGGAACAGGTGTAGTTTTGTATATGCATCAGGAAGGCAGGGGGATAGGACTTGCAAACAAATTAAAAGCATACAAGTTACAGGAACAAGGTCTTGATACAGTTGAAGCAAATGTTGCTTTAGGTTTTGCTCCCGACTTAAGAGATTATGGTATAGGTGCACAAATTTTGTGTGAGCTTGGAATATCTAGCATAAAACTTATGACAAACAACCCCAAAAAAATTATAGGTCTTGACGGTTACGGATTAAAAATAACAAAAAGGGTTCCTATAGAAATGAAACCGAATGCAGTAAATAAAAGATATTTGAAAACAAAAAAAGAAAAAATGGGTCACAAATTAAAACTTATATAAGTTTTCGGAGGAAAAAATGAAAACAATAAATGGTCAATTAAATTCTGAAGGTAAAAAGTTTGCTATCGTTGTATCGAGATTTAACGAGTTTATAACAAATAAACTTATTTCCGGTGCAGTAGATATTTTAAAAAGACACGGAACAAACGAAGATGATATTACAACCGTTTGGGTTCCCGGAGCATTTGAAATTTCCGCTGTGGCAAAAAAATTGGCGGATTCAGGTAAATACGATGCAATCATTTGCTTGGGTTGCGTTATAAGAGGAGCAACCCCGCATTTTGATTATGTATCCGCGGAAGTATCGAAAGGGGTTGCTATGATTGGTTTATCAAGCAAAGTACCTGTAAGTTTTGGAGTATTAACTACGGATTCAATAGAGCAGGCAATAGAAAGAGCCGGAACAAAAGCGGGAAACAAAGGTTCCGATGCTGCATTAACCGCAATAGAAATGGTAAGTTTATACGAACAGATATAAATGTAGTTTATAACGGACGATGTATAATTTACAATCGTTGTAGATTATACATCGTTTTTAATTTGTGAGTTTGCTGTCTTTAACAAAAGCCCTTTTTAGTGTCTTAAACATTATTTCAATATCCAATAAAAATGAAGCGTTTTTTACATACCAAATATCATAAGCCAATCTTACAAAAGCATCTTTAAAATATTCGTTTTTTTGCTCGTCATTCTTAAATACCGGTGTTTGTATAGTTGAATAGTTACAAGGTGCTTTAAAGTTCAGTTGAGACCATCCGGTGAGTCCGGGTTTTACCAAAGTTCTTAAATTATAAATAGGAATATAATTATTCAATAATTTACTGTCTTCTAATTGTAATGGTCTTGGTCCTACAACAGAAAGGTTTCCATCAAGGATATTTATAATTTGAAGAATTTCATCTAATCTGAATTTTCTTAAAAAAAGACCGATTTTAGTAAATTGCTCTGTTCCGTTAATCATTGTTCTAAATTTACATATCTGAATAGGTTTGCCCTCGAATCCTATTCTTTCCTGGAAAAATACAGGATTTTGTTTATCTATAAATAAAATCAAACAATAAATTATTATGCCTATAGGAAACAATACGGGAATTAAACAAATTGAAAACAAAATATCGAACAATCTTTTTCCTATCGGATAAATTAAATTTTTGTGTCTGTTACTTATATCTTTTAATAACCAATTGATATTTTTTAAAGTTTCTTTCGATAATCTTGAAAAAATGTTTTCGAATAAAAACAAGTCGGTAACACAATAAATTCCTTTTGATGTGAAATTTGTAAATATTATCGTGGATATATCGTTATTTTCTTCGAGAAGATTATTCGCTATTAACAAGAAATCAATGTCGCCGGTGTCTAAAGTTTGCGGTATTTCCTGCACATTTTTAAAATCATAAACAAACTTGTAACTGTTATCTTGTTTTAATGTTTCTTTAATTTTATCTAAGGTTCTGCTGTCTCCCAACGATATTATTCTTGTTTGATAGAAATGTAATCCGGCATAAATTTTTCTTGATAAAAACACATAAATATAAAAAATCAATAAAATTAACAGTAAGTTTGTTTTAGGTGTAGGAATATTAAACAAATTAACACCGAAATAAATTCCTGTTGAAGATAGTACGAAAGAAACAATAAATGCTGTGGATGTTTCTATAAAATAATTTGTGTGTTTTTTGTAAGATACTTTTAAGTCGTAAAAAGAAAAAATCAAGAGTAAAATTGAGTTCAGTATAAATACAGGCAACATTACTTTACAATTGCTTAGAAAAAATGCAAAATCCCATTCACCGCTTACGGAACGAATTGTTATAATAAAAGCGGTGAGTGAAAAAAATACTATAAAATCTAATATTAAGAATAAAAATCTCATAAATTTTATACCTGAGATTTTTTATTATAGCATTAAAAAACTATTATTAAAATTGCTATAATTAAAGATAATTTTTATTAATTAAAAGTTCGGGGAAAATTTTAATGCAATTTTCTGTTTTGATGTCGGTATATTATAAAGACAATCCCGTATGGTTAAAACAAGCTGTTGATAGTGTACTTAATAATACAATAAAGCCTAACCAAATAGTTGTGGTTATTGACGGACAAATACCCAACGAATTGGAACAGGTTATAACTGAATACAAAGAAAGTTTAGATATATTAAGACTTGAAAAAAATTCAGGTCTTGGAGCAGCATTACAACAAGGTCTTTTAAAATGTAAATATCCGCTTGTTGCAAGAATGGATAGTGACGATATTTCTTTGTCTGACAGATTTGAAAAGCAATTGAGAGAATTTGAAAATAATTCGAACTTAACAATAGTCGGCGGTTATATACAGGAATTTGATTCTCAAACCAATAAAGAAATTTCAATAAGAAAAGTTCCGTTGGAAGATAAACAAATAAAGAAATTTATTAAAACTCGTTCTCCCTTTAATCATGTAACGGTAATGTTTAAAAAAGAAGATGTTTTAAAAGTTGGAAATTATCAACCGTTTTATCAAATGGAAGATTATTTTTTATGGACAAGGTTGGTTAAAGAAAAATTTCAAATGAAAAATATTTCTATAATTCTTGTGAATGTTAGAATAGATAAAAGTATGTTTGAGCGTCGTGGCGGATATAAATATTTTCAAAGTAATAAGGAAATATCAAAACAAATGTTAAAAATGAAAATAATAAATTATCCTTATTATTTGTTTAATGTAACAATAAGATTTATTACACAAGTTTTAATGCCAAACAGCATAAGAACATTTTTCTATAAAAAGGTTTTGCGATGAAAAAGATTTGTTATGTTATATCTACTCTTCAGAAAACAGGCCCTGTTAATGTTTTATATAACTTGGTCAAAAATTTAGATAGAACACAATTTGAACCTTGCATAATAACATTGTCTAAAGAACCTCAAAACTCGTCAATAAATGATTTTAAAAAACTAAATATAGATATAGTACCGTTAAATTTGGGCAGAACAAAATCTTTCTTTTTAGGTCCAAAAAAATTAAAAACAATCGTAGATAGGATAAATCCGGATATTGTTCATTCTCATTGCTTTAGATCTTCTTTGTTTTCTGCAATATCATTAGATAAATACAAAAAAACAGCAACTATTCACTGTGATTATAAAACTGATTTTAAAATGTTCTACGGAAAGTTTTTTGGATATATGATGTATATGTTAATGAACTATTCTTTAAAAAAAATAAAAAATAATATTTGTGTTTCTAAACAATTATCGGACATTTTAAACGAGAGAGAAAAGAATATAAAGTTTAATTATATCGATAACGGAATAGATACTGATTATTTTAAACCTGCGGAGAATAAAACGGAATTAAGAGAAAAGTTAAACTTGTCAAAATATAAAAAAATATTTATTTGGTGCGGAACTTTTATAGAAAGGAAATCTCCGTTAACATTGGTGAATGCTGTAAAACAAATAAAGAACGAAAATTTGTTTTTCGTTTTTTGCGGGGAAGGAAAATATTTGGATATTTGTAAAAAAGAACTTATGGAAAACAAAAATGTTTTATTTACCGGCTATGTGAAAAATATAAAAGAATATTTACAGGCAAGTGATTATTATATATCTACTTCTTTATCGGAAGGATTTCATTTAACCGTATATGAAGCATTGTCCTGCGGATTACCGACAATCTTAACAGATATTTTTGCTTATGATGAGTTAACAAAAAAAGAAATAGGATTGTTTTTTAAAGCTAAAGATATTAAGGATTTAAAAGATATAATTAATGATATTTTAAATATAGATTATGTTTTGTATTCAAATAATGCAATTAATCTAATAGAGAATAAATTCTCATCAAAACTTATGAGTAAGAAATATCAGGAATTTTATGAGGATATTTGCTAATGATTTATTTTGTATCAATATTTTCATTAGTTTTTTTATTAAGTTTTACGGATTTTTCAAAGAAATTCAGCAATCTCGGGACAAATATTTCTATCGTACTGTTAAGTATGTTAGCCGGTTTTAGAAATGTAGGCGGAAAAGATTTTGAAGCATATCGCTTTTTATATGATACCGGGTTAAGTATTGGAGATACGGAAATCGGATATAATTTCCTAAATACCTTATTTCATAATATCGGTATTTCTTATAATATATTTTTGTTCATAATTTCTTTGTTTTCTATAATTGTTTTAGTAAAAGCTCTTCAAAAAATATCGGTGTACCCGCAATTGTCTTTATTGTTATACATTGGAACATATTTTTTCTTTTATGATATGGTTCTTAACAGGCAAATGATAGCGATATCGTTACTGTTGTGGGTAATGTTTTTTTGGGAAAAGAATAAAATATATTCGATATCATTACTTATCTTGGCATTTTTATTTCATAAGAGCATAATAATTGTTTTTCCTTTTTTGTTGATTTTTGAATTTGCTAAAAATAAAAAATATAGATGGATGTTTTTGTTTGTTTTAGGCATAATTTTAGCATTAGTTATAACTCCCAAAGATTTGCTGGACATAATTATTACCAATAGCTTTACGGTAAATAACAGACTCAGCGGTTATATATTACAACAAGAAAATAGTCTGATAGCTTACAATGTTGAAATATTTGAATATATTAAATTAATAATAATGATTTTTATTGTAATTCCTGTTTGGAAGCAATTGTATGCCAATAAAAAAACTTTAATATGGTTATTTTTTTATTTTGTCGGTGCAATTTTTCTATTATGGAGCAGCAAATATGAAATTATGTCTAGATTGTATATATATTTTGATTTAAGTTTTATAGTTTTATTTGCATATTGCTTGGAAGCATATATTCATAGATTTTCGCTGTCAGATAAACAATTTAAGTTTTGTATTTACTTTATTGTGGGAATTTTAGCTATAATTTCGGTTTGTTATAGAGCTTATAATTTTGGGGATTTCCTTTCGGAATATCAATTTTATTTTATGGAAACTTTAGTATGATAACTGTTTTTACACCAACTTATAACAGAGCATATTTATTACCAAAACTTTATGAAAGTTTGTTAAGACAAACTAATAAGTGTTTTGAATGGATTATTGTTGATGACGGCAGTAATGATAATACGGAACAAGTATGTAATTCTTGGATAAAAGATTGTAAAACTTTCAAAATAACTTATTTAAGACAAAAAAATCAGGGTAAGCATATTGC
The DNA here is from genome assembly GCA_902761395.1 of uncultured Elusimicrobium sp. GTDB lineage: Bacteria > Elusimicrobiota > Endomicrobiia > Endomicrobiales > Endomicrobiaceae > Ruminimicrobiellum. Next base: position 13,636 of record CACWKJ010000013.1, read on the forward strand.
AATTAATACCGGAGTAAAATTTGCAAAAGGAGAATTGTTTTTTATCGTTGATAGTGACGATTATTTATCAAATGATGCAATAGACAATTTGTATCACTTTTATGAACAAATAAAAGATGATGACAGTTTTGCCGGTGTAAGCGGAATGAAAACTTATGTAAACGGATGTAGAATTGGTGGAAAATTTCCATTTAAAACTATAGATTGTTCCATGATAGATATAAGAAATAAATATAAAATTAAGGGAGATATGGCAGAAGCTTTTAAAACTAAGATTTTAAGACAATATCCTTTCCCGCAATTTGAAGGAGAAAATTTTTTAAGTGAAGATGCTGTTTGGAATAAAATAGGTTCAAAATATTTGCTTCGTTATTTTAACAAGAACATATATTTTACAGAATATCTT
>CACWKJ010000014.1 GCA_902761395.1 uncultured Elusimicrobium sp.
ATGGAAAAAGATTTACAGACGTTAAGACATTCAACATCACATCTTATGGCAGCAGCGGTTTTGGAATTGTTTCCGGGAACAAAAGTTGCTATAGGTCCTTCAATAGAAGACGGTTTTTATTATGATTTCGACAGAAAAGAACCTTTCACCGTTGAAGATTTATCAAAAATAGAAGAGAAAATGCACGAACTTGCAAAGAAAGATGATCCTTTTATTTGCACAACAGTAAACAAAGCGGATGCAATAAAACTCTTTGAAGAAAAAGGTGAAAAATATAAAAAAGAATTGGCAGAAGCTATTGCCGATGATACCGTAACATTTTATCAGTCCGGCGATTTTACTGACCTTTGCAGAGGACCTCATATAAAATCTACAGGCGAAATAAAATATTTTAAGCTTTTGTCCGTAGCAGGTGCTTATTGGAGAGGAGATTCCGACAGAGAACAATTACAAAGAATTTACGGAACAGCATTTTATTCAAAAAAAGATTTAGATGAATATTTAAAGAAACTTGAAGAAGCTGCAAAAAGAGATCACAGAAAATTAGGTAAAGAACTTGATTTGTTCTCTATAAACGATGCAGTCGGCGGCGGACTTGTTTTGTGGCATCCGAAAGGTGCTATGCTTAGAAATATAATTGAAACCGAATGGAAACAATTTCATTTGGATAACGGATACGATTTGTTGTGTACACCTCATATTGCAAGTGAAGAACTTTATGCAATAAGCGGTCACTTACAAACATATTCCGAAAATATGTATGCTCCTATGGAAATTGAAGGCAAACCTTACAGAGTAAAACCTATGAATTGTCCTATGCACTTGATGATATATAAAACAAAACTTCATTCTTACAGAGAACTTCCTATAAGATACGGAGAATTGGGAACAGTTTACAGATTTGAAAAGTCGGGTGTATTGCACGGTCTTATGAGAGTAAGAGGATTTACTCAAGACGATGGACATGTTATTGTTCAACCCGAGCTTTTGGAAGAAGAAATTTTGACCGTATTTAAAATGGCAATAGATTGTTTAAAAATGTTCGGATTTAACGAATATAAAATCTATTTGGCAACAAGACCCGAAAAGAAGTATGTAGGTGAAATAGAAAAATGGAACGATGCGGAAAAATCTCTTGAAAATGCATTGAAGAAGACAGGTTACGATTACGAAATAGATGCGGGCGGCGGAGCATTTTACGGTCCTAAGATAGATATTAAAATAAAAGATGCTATCGGAAGATTGTGGCAGTGTTCCACAATACAGTTTGATTTCAATTTACCTGAAAGATTTGATATTTATTACATAGATAAAGAAGGCAAAAAGGCAAGACCTTACATGGTTCACAGAGCATTGATGGGTTCTTTTGAAAGATTTATCGGTGTATTACTTGAACATTATGCAGGAGCATTACCTGTATGGTTGTCACCTGTTCAAGCAGCAGTTTTAAATATTGCTCCGGAACAAGAACAGTATTGTAAAGATGTTGTTAAAAAATTAAAAGAAGCCGGAATCAGAGTAAACTTCGACGACAGAAACGAAAAAATCGGCCACAAGATAAGAGAAAATGCAATGCAAAAGATTCCTTACTTGTTGGTTGTCGGCGGTAAAGAAGTTGAATCCGGTGCTGTTGCCGTTAGAGCAAGAGGAACCTTGCAAAAGAAATAGGTTTCCCGGGAACAATATATTTTAAATATGAAGGATTAAACCCTACAGGTTCTTTTAAAGACAGAGGAATGACAATGGCTGTATCAAAAGCCGTTGAAGAGGGCAGTAAAGCCGTTATCTGTGCTTCCACGGGTAATACATCGGCATCTGCAGCAGCTTATGCGGCAAGAGCAGGAATAAAATGTGTAGTTTTAATTCCTGAAGGAAAAATTGCTTTGGGTAAACTTTCACAAGCGGTTATGCACGGAGCATTGGTTCTTGAAATAGACGGAAACTTCGATAAAGCTTTGGAACTTGTAAAAGATTTAAGCAAAAATTATCCGTTAACTTTAGTAAATTCAATTAACCCTTACAGAATACAAGGACAAAAAACAGGTGCTTTTGAAATTTGTGAATATTTGGAAAAAGCTCCCGATTATCAGTTTATGCCTGTAGGAAATGCAGGAAATATTACGGCATATTGGAAAGGTTATAAAGAATTTAATCAGTTGTTTCCTGAAAAATATGCATTGCCTAAAATTATGGGATTCCAAGCGGAAGGTGCAGCTCCTATAGTTAGAGGTTATCCTATAGAAAAACCTGAAACATTGGCTACGGCAATAAGAATCGGTAACCCAGCATCCTGGAAGACGGCTGAAGAAGCAAGAGATGAATCCAAAGGTGTTATAGATATGGTTAGTGATGACGATATTATAGAAGCATACAAAATGATAGCAAGACACGAAGGTGTTTTTGCCGAACCTGCTTCGGCATCATCGTTTGCAGGTTTGTTAAAATATACAAGAAAAGGTTATTTCAAAGATCAAAAAGATTTGAAAGCTGTTTGTATATTGACGGGACACGGATTAAAAGATCCGGATAATGCAGTTAAAAGTTCAACAAAACCTACACAAGTTAAAGCAGATATGAAAGAAATAATAAAAGCGATAGGTTTATAATAAGTTTTTATCAATAAATATTTAAGCGGCAATGTTAAGACATTGCCGTTTTTTTTGTATAATATCAAGATAAGGAAACTATAGCGGGAGAAAATTATGGCTGAAGAAATAAAAAAGCAGGAAATTAAAGTAGAAATAGATGAACAAACAGCTAACGGAAGCTATTCTAATTTAGCTTTAATAACTCATTCTCAGACGGAATTTATTATCGATTTTATTTTTGTTCAACCGCAGAACGGTAAAGCTAAAGTTAAAAACAGAATAATAACATCTCCGTTGCATGCAAAAAGAATTTTGCAGGCATTACAAGACAATATTGCAAAATATGAAATGAGATTCGGTCAGATAAAAAACAGTGAAACAAGTATGCAGGAACAATCAAAATTTTATAATTAGGTGATTAAATTGAACATAGAACTAATTTGCAGCGGCAGTGAATTACTTACAGGAAAACTAAATACACATGCAAGTTTTATCGGTGCAAAACTTAACGAAATAGGGTTGTCGTTAACTCTGATTACAACTGTTGCCGATAGAAAAAATGAATTTAAAGCAGTTTTGCAGGATGCGGTAAAAAGAAGTTCCGTTATTATAGTTACCGGCGGGCTCGGACCGACTTTCGACGATATAACGGTGGAAACGGTATCGGAAATATTAAATACGAAAACTTATAAAGATGAATCTGTTGCAAAGGCAATTGTTCAATATTTTGCAAAAAGAGGAATAAATTGTCCCGCTGCAAATAATGAAAGACAGGCACAAATTCTCGAAGGTGCAAAAATTTTAGAAAACAGATTCGGAACGGCTCCCGGGCAAATGTTACATTTTAATTATTCTTCGGATGAAAATAAAAAAGTAAGAAAAACAATATTTTTACTTCCGGGACCTCCGAGAGAAATGCATCCCATGTTTGAAGAAAATGTTTTACCTTTTATGAGAAGTTATCAGGTAAAAATGAAAAAAACTTTGGTGCTGCATATTTGCGGTATGGCGGAATCTTTGGTTGACGAAAAAATTAAACCGACAATAAACTACTTATCAAACAATGAAGATATTGAGTTTGCGATATTGGCTCATAACTTTTTAATAGATGTAAAAGTGTCGGTAAGCGGTGAAAATGAACTTATAATAGATGACACATTAAAGAATATAAACAATGAATTTATAAATGTGTTAGGTGACAACATTTACGGATATAACGACGAAACATTGGAAGGCGTTGTTCAAAAAATGTTGATAGAAACAAAAAGAACTGTATCCGTCGCCGAATCTTGTACAGGTGGTTTGGTGTCATCAAAACTGACAAACACGCCGGGAAGTTCAATGTGTTTCAAACAGTCCGTTATTACTTATTCAAACGAAGCTAAAATGCAGTTGTTAAATGTTAAGCAAAAAACATTGGAACAGTTCGGCGCCGTAAGTGAACAGACGGCAAACGAAATGCTTAACGGAATTATTTCTTTATCTAAATCGGAATATGCAATAAGTATTACGGGTATTGCAGGACCGGGCGGGGGAAGTAATGAAAAACCGGTAGGTCTTGTTTATATAGGAGTTTCGTTTAACGGAAACAATGAAGTAAACAAATTTCAGTTTTTGGGAACAAGACAAGATATAAGAGAAAGAGCAACAAATGTTGCACTTGACAGTATAAGAAGATTGATATTAAAAACAAGAAATAAAAAAATCACAAAGTGATTTTTATTATTGTTCTTTTAAAATTTCTCATTTACAAGCAAAAAAGCCATTCGCTTGAAATTTTTAAAGCCGTGCTCCAACTTGATTTTTCCTAATGACATAATGTAAAGGAAAAATCTTCAAACATGTTCGTACTAAAAAGCTTTTTGATTTATAGCTTTTTACTTTAAAAAATTCTGCACTCATAGACGGCTTTAATCATGCTTGTAAACGAAAATTTAAAAAAGGCAATTATAGTAATAGTTATAAATTGCCGTAAATCCGGAGGATTTTGTTATGGGCAGATATTTAGGAATAGATTACGGGAAAAAGAGAATAGGTTTGGCTTTGTCCGACATTATGGGAATGATGGCACAGCCTTTTGATGTTATAGAATTTAAAGGGCTCAAAAATAACATAGAAAATATTTTAAAAATAGCTAAAGAAAAAGAAGTGTCTTGTATAGTTGTAGGAAAACCGGTAAACATGAATGCCACCGAAGGTGAAATGGCACAACTTGCCACGGAATTTGTTGAAGAGTTAAGAAAAGTTACCGATATAAAAGTTGAAATGATAGATGAAAGATTAACCACTACGCAGGCGGAAAGAGTGTTGGTTGAAGAAGCAAATGTTTCAAGAGAAAAAAGAAAAGGGTTAAGAGATAAACTTGCTGCAACTTTTATTTTACAAACATATTTGGATATTCATTCAAATTCTTTATAAAATTATTGTAAAATATATAAATATTAAGAATATTGATTCGGGAGATATTATGAAAAAATTTTTGGCAATTTTAAGTTTTTTATTTTGTTTTAATTTAGCTTATGCCGGATTATCGGTTGATCCGTCCGTAACCAATGTTTTCGGTGAACCGGGTTCTGTTTATGAAGGGAAATATACCGTAAAAAACACTTATGAAAGAAATATAAATATTACTGTTGAAGTTACAAAAGGAAATACTTTTTCGGCGAATAAAGATGCAGACGTTAACAGTTGGTTGGTTTTTGAAAAATATAAATATTTTATTCCTGCAGGAGAAAAAGTAGAAGTTCCTTATACGGTTAAAGTGGATGAAAGTTTTAAAGGTTCAATTTCCGCAAGAATAAATTTTTCGGTAGATCAGGAAGAAGGACAAATGATAAGTATATCAATATCCGTTCCGATATATGTTACGGTTCAGGGAACCGAAAATGTGGATTTTGATATAGATTCATTAGATTTGTATACGGCAGGAGATTTCATATCTTATAAATTAAAATTGGAAAATAAAGGTAATGTTCATATAAGACATTCAGGAAATGTTGAAATATATACCAAGAAGAAAAAGAAATTATTAAAAACTCTTCCTATACAGGAAACAGTTCCTACATACTGTGAACAAAAAAGAGATTTTAATGAAAGATTGTTACCGAAAACCGATTTGAAAAAAGGTAAATATGTTGCCGTATTTAAGATAAGAGCATTGGGTAAAGAAGTAACAAAAGAAATTAAGTTTAAAGTTTCAAAACTCGGTGAAGTTGTAACACAATAACAGAGATCATACTAAATGGAGTTTTTGGTAGACGGATATAATGTAATTAAGTTTAGTGAAATGTTTTCTGCAAGAACACTTGAATTGCAGAGAGATAAACTTATTGACTTTATATTGAAATATAATCCGCAGGGTAACAATAAAGTCACCATCGTTTTTGATTGCAGAAGTTCCAATCCTTATGAAGCCGACGGTTATACAACAACCACAATAAAAGGAATAAAAACAATTTTCAGTGAAGGACAAAAATCCGCTGATGATGTTATTGTGGAATATGTTGAAAAAGCACAAAAACCGTATAATATAACGGTAGTTACCAACGATAAAGGTATTTTTAGACGAATCGGCGGTAAAGGTGCAAAAAAAATGGCAGTAGCGGAGTTTATATACAACAGAGCAAAAGAACAAACAAGACCGAACAATATTATAAGAATGAAGCAAAAAGACGATTTTTCCGAAATAAGCAGAGAACTCAGCGATTTATGGTTGAAGGAAGACAAACAACCTAAAAAAGAAAATAAAAATAAAAAGAAAAAAGGAAATGCCGATACGGAATTTGATATAACGGCGGAGTTGAGCGATTTATGGCTAAAATAAAAAAAATAATAACAACAATAATTTTTATAATATTTTTCGCTTTTGTTTTATTAATAATATTTCAAGCAACAAGAGAAGATAAAGTTGTTGAAGTTCTTATACCCAAAGGTTCTTCACCTCACACAATAGCAAAAATTTTAAAAGATTCCGAAGTGATTTCATCACAAAAATTGTTTGTTGCTTTAATAAAATTTTACGGCTATTCTACAAAATTGCAGGCAGGGTTATACGATTTTAATAAGAAAGATCCTTTAAATACAATAATAAACAAAATAAAAAACGGTGAAAGTAAAAATATAAAAGTTACTGTTCCCGAAGGGTTTAACATAAAACAGATAGCAAAAGTTTTAGCGGAAAACAAAATTTGTGACAGAGAAAAGTTTATTAATTTAGCAACCGAACAGAATATGGAAGGGTTTTTGTTCCCTAATACATATTTACTTTTGCCTCAAATGGACGAACAAGAAATAATAAAAGTTATGAACGAAGAGTTTAACAGATTTTGGACAAGAGACAGAGAAGCAAGATTAAAACAAATAAATAAACCTAAAAGAGATATTGTAATTCTTGCTTCAATAGTTGAAAAAGAGGCGATAGCAGACAGTGAAAGGCCTATAATAGCGGGAGTGTTTTTAAACAGATTATCCAGAGGTATGAGATTGGAATCTTGTTCCACTGTGTTATATGCTATGGGGATAAACAAAGAAAGATTGTCTTTCGAAGATTTAAAGTTTGAATCTCCGTATAACACATACAGATATAAAGGATTACCTCCGGGACCTATTTGTAATCCCGGGGCGGAAGCGATAGATGCCGTTTTATATCCTCAAGCGACCGATAGTTTGTATTTCGTTTCCAAAGGTAACGGAACGCACTATTTTTCTTCCACATTTGAACAGCATGTTAAAAACAAAATCGTTTCCAAAAAAAATCAGAAGAAATAGTCGCCGGTTATAAATTATAAACTGCTGTTTTGTGTTGACATAAATCAAAGTTTTGTAGTAAAATTTTCTTATTATGAAAAAGATATATTTTATATTATTAAGTTTGTTTTTTGTTTTTGCTTGTTCGTCAGATAAAACTGTTGTTAATAAAACGGAACAAGTAAAAGATGAGTATGATGTTGCCAAAGAAATAAAAAGAATGGAGAATAAACAAATGAAAGCAATTATTGAAACATCTATGGGAACAATCGAAGTTGAATTGTTTGCGGATAAAGCACCTGTAACGGTGGCAAATTTCGTAGGACTTGCAGAAGGTAAAAAAGAATTTACGGATCCGAAAACAGGTAAAAAAACAAAAAGAAAATTTTATGACGGTTTAACTTTTCACAGAGTTATTCCCGAATTTATGATACAAGGCGGATGTCCTTTGGGAACAGGAACAGGCGGTCCGGGATATACATTTGAAGACGAAACAAATAACGGCTTAAAATTTAATCAACCCGGACTTCTTGCTATGGCAAATGCCGGTCCTAATACAAACGGTTCACAGTTTTTTATTACCGAAGTTACAACACCTTGGTTAAACGGTCATCACACTATATTCGGTCAAGTTATGAGCAACGAAGATTTGGAAGTAGTTAAAAAAATCGCAAGAGTCGATTGCGGATTTTCCAACGACCCTATTGAACCGGTATATATAAATAAAATAACAATAAAAGAAAAATAATTATGAAAAAAATAGTATTTGTAGTTGCACCGGAAGTTTTTAGAGACGAAGAATATATTGAACCTAAAACAATATTGGAAGATGCCGGTATTGAAGTTACCACGGCAAGTACTGTTGTAGGTGAAATATACGGAAAAATAAAGATAAAGGCTCAAAGCCAAATGCTTGCAAAAGATATAAAAGTTGACGATTTTGACGGAATATTTTTTGTAGGCGGAGGCGGAGCAGCCGTTTATTTTGAAGATGAAACAGTTCACGATATAGCAAGACAATTTTATGCAAAAGGTAAACTTGTAAGTGCCATATGTATTGCTCCTGTAATACTTGCAAATGCGGGATTATTGCAAAATAAAAAAGCAACGGTATTTCCGGACGGTGCAGATGCTTTGTTACAAAACGGAGCGATTTATACCGGTAATTCTGTTGAAGTTGACGGAAAAATCGTTACCGGTAACGGTCCTCAGGCAGCAACTGAGTTTGCCGAAGCATTATTGAAAGTAATATAACCCTTATGAAAAGAAACATAATAATTTTATCCGTATTATCATTTTTGTTTTCCGCAGCATTGATGTATTTGTTTGTAGAAATTCTCTATAAAGAAAGAATTTCAATACAAACAAATTTGTCGCAGGAAAATATAGTTGCGAATATAGAATTAACCGCACCGGAAATAAAAGCTTCGTTATCAAAATCCGACGATATATCCTTGCTTTACGGTGTTGAAAAATTATCAAAAGTAAAATCCGTAAAGGAATGTTTTATTATAGATTCCGACTTGAATATATTAATTCATGATAATTCCGAAAAATGGAATAAAAAATATGATCAGGATTTTTACAGAGAACTTGTAAAAATAAAAGAAATGGCGGTTAGGAACATAGATCAATATACAATAGTTTATTCTTTACCGTTAAACGACAATTCTTTTTTGTGTGTAAAATTTTCATTGGAATCGATTTATAATGATTTAAAATTGTGGAAAATAAAACTTTATGTTTACGGGTTTATAGTTTGTGTTTTATTAGTTTTTGTAATTTATTATTTGTCGATATTTTTGTTCTTGCGTCCGTTCAATAAAGCAAAAAAATATTTATCGTTAAATAATACCAAGAAGAAAACTATTTATTATGATATAGTTAAAATGGCTTTATCTTACAGCAGCAATGCGGACGAAAACGATGAAAATACAGTTTTGAAATTAAAAAATTTCATGAACACTCTTTGTAAATCCTATTTAAGTTACAGCGATGAAGTTTTTGTTGTTTTAGACAGTAATGCAAGACTTATTTATTGTTCGGACGACAACAATGTTGTTTTAGACGAAAAGACAGTTGGGGAACATATAGTAAAATTAACAAGAAATTCAGAAATATTAAAATCCGTTTCAACTTTGTTGGAAAATCCTTCTGATGTTATCAATGTTGATATTTCCGCATACAAAATAAATATCACTCCGGTAAAAGATGATCAAGATGATTTTGTCGGAATAATTATTTCCGGTAACACGAGAAAGGATACGTTCTAATGCTGGATATAATCCTAATATTTAAAACAATTTTTTTGGGAATAGTGGAAGGTCTTACGGAATTTTTGCCGATATCTTCCACCGGACATTTAATTGTTTGTGCCGATATAATAAAGTTTAACAATGAAGTTGCATCTTTATTTGAAATAGTAATTCAGCTCGGGGCAATACTTGCCGTTGTTTGGCTTTACAGAACAAAAATCTTAAATTTAATAACAACTGCTTTCAAAGATAAAAAGTCTTTTGATTTTATAATAAATCTTTTTATAGCTTTTGTTCCTGCATCTGTTGTAGGCTTTTTCTTTCACGGAATAATAAAACATTATTTGTTTAATCCCATAACAGTATCTTTTGCACTTATTTTGGGCGGATATGCAATAATTTATATAGAAAATAAAAAGTTGCAGGTTAAAACTCAAGAAGCATATGATATAACAAAAAAATCGGCACTTATAGTGGGACTTGCACAAATATTATCTCTTGTCCCTGGAGTATCAAGAGCGGGAGCAACTATAATGGGGGGGGTTTGTTCCGGACTTTCCAGAAAAGCCGCTGCAGAATTTTCCTTCTTCTTAGCTATACCTATAATGTTTGCTGCAACATTGTATGACTTATATAAAAGTTCGTCGGTACTTAATTTTGATTATTGCATAATAATAGCTGTTGGTTTCGTTTCCGCATTCATTTCCGCAATAATTGTTATAAAATGGTTTATAAAATATATTTCCGTAAATAACTTTAAACTGTTCGGTTGGTACAGAATTTTGTTCGGAGCACTTCTTTTAGGTTTTTATTATTTTAAAGGTTAACGATGAAAAAAATATTTGAATATCCGATGAACTTTATAAGAAAATGTTATGATTGGACAATAAATTGGTCTAAAACCAAATATGCAAGTTGGGCACTTTTCTTTATAGCATTTGCAGAAAGTTCTTTCTTTCCCGTTCCTCCGGATGTTTTACTTATACCTATGGTTATTGCAGAAAGAAAGAAATGGTTTCAAATAGCCCTTATTTGCTCTTTAGGTTCGATTTTAGGCGCTTTATTGGGTTATTTTATCGGTTATCAGTTTTATGAACTTATAGGCCAAAAAATCGTAGATTTGTACAATTTACAGGGTGCTGTAGATATTGTAAGTGCAAAATACCATGAGCATGCCTTTCTTGCGATTTTTACGGCTGCATTTACACCTATACCGTTTAAAGTTTTTACAATAGTTGCAGGTCTTGTTAAAATTTCTTTGGTGTCTTTAATTGTTGCATCCGCAATAGGAAGATCTGCAAGATTTTTTATAGTTGCAATTCTTATAAGAGTTTTCGGCGAAAAAATTCAATACTTTATAGAAAAATATTTTAACCTTCTTACAATTATTTTTACAATCCTTCTGATCGGAGGATTTTGTTGTGTTAAAATGTTTGCAAAATAATTGGCTTTTTGGCTTTTAATTTAGTATCCTATAAAAACATTTAAAACAACTTTTAAAATATTAGTTTTCGGGAGAAAGAAATGAATACACCAAACAATTTGTGTTATGCAAAAACTCATGAATGGGCAAGAAAAGAAGGTAACAAAGTTTATGTCGGAATTACCGACCATGCACAGCATGAAATTACGGATATAGTTCATGTTGAATTACCGGAAGTAGGTAAAAAATTCGATAAAGAACAACCGTGTGCTGTTGTTGAATCGGTAAAATCGGCATTTGATATTTATAGTCCTGTATCGGGAACAATAGTTGAAGTTAACGAAGAATTACTTTCCGCACCTGAACTTATAAATCAGGATCCTTACGGAAAAGGATATTTTTTCGTATTGGAAGTATCGAATGAAGAAGATTTTAAAGATTTAATGAATGCAGAACAATACACAAAATCAATTGAAGGTTAAAATAAATGAATTATATACCAGTAAGTGATAAAGATAAAAAAGAAATGTTTGAAAGTATCGGTGTAAAAGATACACAAGAGCTTTTGTCTTTGCAGATACCCGAAACATTGAGAGTAAAAAAGTTAAATTTAGATAAAGGTATGTCCGAACAGGAATTGATATCTTTGTTTAAACGGTATGCACACAAAAATAAAGCAAATCTTGCTTGTTTTAGAGGTGGTGGAATTTACGATCACTTTGTTCCGTCGATAGTTGACGAAATTATAGGAAGATCGGAGTTTTGGACGGCTTATACTCCTTATCAGGCGGAGGCAAGTCAGGGAACATTACAGGCAATATTCGAATATCAGAGTGTTATGTGCGAACTTACGGGAATGGAATGTTCCAATGCTTCAATGTACGACGGAGCAACGGCAGTTGCAGAAGCAATATTGCTTGCAATCAGAGCATCAAGAAAAAATAAAGTTGTTATATCAAGCGCTTTAAATCCCGAATATATTTCGGTTGTTGAAACATATACCAAAAATTTGAACATTGAAATTATAAAAATCGATATTGATTCCAAAACAGGAGCTTTAAACAAGGATGCTTTAAATAATGTTTTGGATGAAACCGTAGCTGCGGTAGTAGTTCAATCTCCGAATTTTTTCGGAACCATAGAAGATATGCAGGAATTATCAAAAGTATCCAAAGATAAAAAAGCTTTGTTTGTTGCGGTTGTTAATCCCGTATCTTTAGGTTTGTTAAAAACTCCGGGCGAGTACGGCGCTGATATTGCCGTAGGAGAGGGACAAGTTTTCGGTAACCAAATGTATCTCGGCGGTTCAACATTCGGTTTTATGGTTGTAACAAAAGCTTTGGAATGGAAAATGCCCGGAAGAATTGTAGGCCAAACAGTAGATAAGGACGGTAAAAGAGGTTTTGTTCTTACATTACAATCAAGAGAACAACACATAAGAAGAGAAAAAGCAACATCAAATATTTGTACCAATGCCGCACTTAATTCTTTTGCTGCATGTGTTTATGCCGCTTATCTCGGCAGTCAGGGAATAAAAGAGTTGGCTGAAACAAATATTTCCAAGGCAAGATATGCTTTTGACAAAATAAAGAATATAAAAGGTTTTGTTCCGCTGTTTGAAAATTCCGTATTCTTTAACGAATTTGTTTTCAAAACGGATAAAAATATCGACAAAATAAATGAAGAGTTAATGAAAGAAAATATTTTAGGTCCGTTGGATTTGGGAAAGATAGGCGACAAATATAAAAATTGCATAATGTTTGCCGTTACGGAAAAAAGAACAAAACAGGAAATAGATAAATTAGCAGAAATTTTAAACAGAGTGTAAAAATATGATGAACAATAATAAAACATTAAACGAAATACAATCAAACAGAAGCAGTGTAATCGTTGAAAGTGATGTTGAATTAAATGCAAATATTGACGATAAATATAAAAGAACAACAGTTCCTAATATTCCCAATATTTCGGAAGCGACATTGTTAAGACATTACACAAATTTATCGAGAAAAAATTATGCTTTAAGTACAACCATGTATCCGTTAGGTTCTTGTACTATGAAACATAATCCGTTGGTAAACGAAAAAATTGCAAAATTCGATGACTTTTCCGTAATGCATCCTTATCAAAATGAAGAAAGTATGCAGGGAAGTTTGGAAGTAATGTATGAATTGCAAAAAGATTTGTGCGAAATTTCCGGTATGGATTACTTTACATTGCAGCCTGCAGCGGGTGCTCACGGAGAATATACAGGACTTTTAATAATAGCACAATATTTTAAGAACAAAAAAGAAAAAAGAACAAAAATAATCGTTCCCGATTCCGCACACGGAACCAACCCGGCTTCCGCGGCATTGGCCGGTTTTGAAATTGTTTCTTTGAAATCCGACGAGAATGGTATTGTTTCTCCGGAAAAATTAAAAGAAGTTTTAAACAGTGATGTTGCGGCTATGATGATGACAAATCCAAACACTTTGGGTGTGTTTGAAAAAAACATTGAAGAAATTTCAAAATTGATTCACGATAACGGTTCATTGCTTTATTATGACGGTGCAAATCTTAATGCTGTTATGGGAATCGTTCGTCCGGCGGATATCGGTTTTGATGTTATGCACATAAATTTACATAAAACTTTTTCAACACCTCACGGCGGCGGCGGACCTGGATCAGGACCTGTAGGAGTAAAAGCATTTTTAAAAGAGTGTTTACCTTCTCCTATTGTTGTAAAAGAAGATAACAAGTTTAAACTTTCTTTTAACGATAAACAAAAATCCATAGGCGCGATGAAAGCTTTTTACGGTAATTTTCCTGTTATATTAAAAGCTTGTGCTTATATAAAATCGCTTGGCGGGGAAGGTTTAACAGATGCTTCCAAACAAGCTGTTATTAATGCAAATTATATATTGTCTAAACTAAAGAGCAAAGTTAAAGTTCCCGCGGGAAATTCCTGCATGCACGAGTTTGCGATGTCTTTAAAGGGTGCTTTAGGCAATGATATAAAAACATTGGATGTTGCCAAAAGACTTTTGGATAACGGTTATTATGCTCCTACAATATATTTTCCTTTAATAGTTGAAGAAGCTATGATGATAGAACCGACGGAAACAGAATCTAAGCAAACGTTAGATGAATTTACAGATACATTGTTGAATATAATAGAAGAATCCAATACTAATCCGGAAGTTGTTCATAATGCTCCGGTAAATACTTCAGTTAAAAGATTAAATGAAGTTGAGGCGGCAAGAAAACCTAAATTACATTGGTAATTTACTTTCTTAAAGTTAAAGTGTTAACTTTTTTTATTCTGCGCAGGAGAGAATCTTTCGATGTTTTTTCTCCTATGCTAAGGTTTGAAACTACAACTTTGTTTATGAAGCTTACAAATCTTTCTTTTTTACTTATAAAGTTTTCTGTACCCCATATTGCATGAATTGCATATGGGGTATTATTTTCTTCACCTATATAAAGCATTATATGTCCCGGTAAATACAGTAAAGATATTGCAGGTGTGGTTTTTGAAATAATTTCTTTTGGTTTTTGAAATAATTTCTTTACTCTTTTCGGAATCGGATAATTTACTGCTTATGTTAATTTGCTTGTTTCCCGATTTTATTTGTGCCAAAGAGTTTCTTGGAAGAATTAAGCCGAAACATCCGAAAATCTGTCTGATAAATGTTGAACAGTCTTGCTCTCCGTCGTAACCGCCCCAGGAGTATGGGGAATTTATGTGTTCAAATGCTTGTTGTAATACATTTCTCTGGGTATATTTTAAATATCCGTTATTTGTATCATAACTATATAAATAAGCTTTTTCAAAAATCAAATTTCCTTTGTTTGTCGATTTCGGTATTTTTACACAAACAATTTCGTCGTTAATTTTTTTTACTTTCGGCAGTTTTGTCGACATACGAATATAGTCGTAATATTTTGTCATTTTTTCGTCTAAAAAAACATCCGCTTTTGTGTCGGTTACGATTACAAAGTCCTTTTCGTTTATCCAATTAGAAAAAGTTTCTTTTGTCGTGGAAGCAATATCTTTTGTTTTTATCCAACCTTCCGATTCATACGATATAACAAAAGTCCATTGTTTATCTTTTGTTGATATTAAAGTAATCAGGGGAGTACCTATATCAACACTTGCAACCTGCATTCTGTCGATATCATAAGTTGTTTTATCATACAGAAAGTTTTTGTCGGTAGGTAATAACCTTATATCACTGTAAGAGGTGGCTATTGCATATTTTGCTTTAATTTTTTTTGTGCCGGGTATTTTTATGTTGTTATAAATTTTATTTACATAATCTTTGCTTATTGTGTTAAAATTGTTATCTATATATTTTCTATAATAAAACATTTTAAAAATTTGTTTTTGTTGTTTTTTTAGTGTGGAGGAATTTATTTCGGAGAAGTTTTCTATATCGTTTAAATAAATTAAATCTCTGAATAATTCTTTGTTTTTTTCTTGTATTTGTTTTGCCGTCTAGATTTCTGTATCAGGATTTTTTATTTTAGATATCCAGTATCCGGCAGTTTTCATATTTCTTGTGACATTTGTTATTATTAACGGGCCGTTTGGAATAAATTTACTGTTTGATACTATTTCTTTTTCGTCTATGGGAGAAGAATCTTCATAAGGTTCTTCAAAATCTTCTCCGTCAACAAAGAAAGCATAGTCATCGTTTATGAAAAGTTCTCCGCGGGTATATGAAAACAAAAAGGTCAGTATTGTTAATGTAAAAATAAAATGTTTTATAAATTTCATATTACAATTATTTTACAAAATTTTTAATTGTTTTTTTATGAATCAACAGTTTCGTAAAAATACCCCCGGATTATTTTATTATCGAATCGTTGATATCATTATACTTTTCATCTTCACTGTGTGATGAAAAGGTGTCTCTTGTTTGATAATGTTGAGTTTGTTTTTGTACGGATTGCTCTGCCGGTTTCTTGGCTTGGCTGATAAATCCGATTAACATTAATGACGGTATCAATGTAAATATAAATCCGAAAATCAGAAGAAATGTTTGCCTTATTACACGTTTATATTCGGATCTTTCTTGTATTGCTTTGTTTATGGATTTTTGCAACGCTTCTTTCGGAACATATCCGGAAGAATAATATGATGTAACAGGAATCCTTTTTCCGTCAAAAGTTTCAAATTCCACTCTGTAGGTTGTTCCGCCTTTAGAACTTCTGGATGAACCTATAACGGCTTGTTTGACATTCGGTATAACTATATCAATATTTTTAAACGGAGGAACAGCGGATTTTTTATGAATTTTAACTTCCGTTTTATCATAGGAGGGATTTATTTCTATGTTTATAGGGAAAAGCCCCGTTAGCAATAAATACAATCCCAACAGAACAAAGCACGAAATAAATAATTCGGGAAATAATAATAATTTCTTCTTCATACACATAATATATCAATATAATGAATCAAGTTCAAATAATAATTGAAAAAAACTGTTTAAATGAATAAAATATAGTCTGTAAAATGAACAAAACAAATATCCAATTATTCCTGCTTTTTTTGCTGATGGCATTTGTGTTTTATTTCGGCTTTATATACGAAAAGAAAGCCGATTGGAAAGGTATAATCGCAAAACAAGAACCTGTACAACGAATGATAAAACATCCAAAACCTTTTAAATATAAAAAGTTTTTTATTACACCGTTGGCAGACTATTCGATAACAGGTGTGGTTATAAGTACAGAAAGATATTTTTTTGATTCCACATCTTCCATTTCTCCGATAGATATTGCTTTGGCTTGGAAAAAAATGTCTATGGCGGAAGTTTTAACGGAACTGAAATTTAAGCACAGAAGAAGATGTTTGTTGTATGCTCCCAAAAAAGATTATTGGCCGATATTGGAACAAGATATAAGAAGTTCTTTATCCAACAATCATTGTATTCCCGCAAACAAAGATATTAAGAAAAAATTGTTTAAAATAAAGCAATATGATTTGGTAACGATTAAAGGACAACTTGTTAAAGCGGAAAAACCCGGTATGATGCCTTGGACATCTTCGTTATCCAGAAACGATACTTCTTTTTGGGGCGAGATGGTAGGTTGTGAAATTATTTATGTTACGGATGTTGAAATTTTAGATAAAAAACAAAAAAGTTAAGGAGATAAATATGGATTTTTTGGATTTGGTAAATAAAAGATATTCGGAAAGATATTTTGACAATACTCCGATAGAACAAGAAAAGTTCGACAAAATACTTGAAGCGGGGAGACTTGTTCCTACGGCATGTAATTATCAACCTCAAAAGTTTTATATTTTGAAAAGTAAAAAAGCATTGGAGCTTGCAGCATCGGTTACACCGTTCACTTATAATTCTCCGTTGATAATTTTAATTTGTTACGATAAGAATGAAGTTTGGAAAAATAAAAGAGAGGAAGGATATAATTCCGGAGAACAAGATATAGCTATTGCCGCAACTACGATGATGTATGAAGCGGAATCTTTGGGAATACATTCTCTTTGGATAAGAGGATTTAATTCAAAAATTGCTTCGGAAACATTTAATCTTCCGGAAAATATTGTTCCCGGTATGATGTTGGCTTTGGGATATCCTTCCAAAAAATCAAAACCGAGCGATTGGCATTTTAAAAGGAAAAGTATAAAAGAAATGGCAGTTGAACTATAAAAGGAGAAAAATATGAAAACTTTTAGGAAAGAACTTTTTTTTAATACCAAAAACAGAATAGATTTTATTAATATAACCGATGATGTACAGCAAGCGATAGACGAAAGCGGAATAAAAGAAGGATTATGTTTGGTAAATGCAATGCATATTACCGCAAGTGTTTTTATAAACGATAATGAGTACGGCTTGCACAATGATTTTAGAAAATGGCTTGAAAAACTTGCTCCGCACGAGCCTGTAAATTCGTACAGACATAATGATACCGGTGAAGATAATGCGGATTCTCATTTAAAAAGACAAGTTATGGGCAGAGAAACTGTTGTCGCGATAACAAACGGAGAACTTGATTTCGGACCGTGGGAACAGATTTTTTACGGGGAGTTTGACGGACAACGAAGAAAAAGAGTTTTAATAAAAATTATAGGAGAATAGATTTTTAATTGATAAATTCAGTATATAATTGGTATAATATAAAAATGAATAAATTTAAGAAAATAAACATTACAAAAAAAATAAGTTTGGCTAACGATTTACCGTTATCGGTTATTGCCGGGCCGTGTGTTATCGAAAACAGAAAACAAGTTTTCGATTTGGCTAAAAAGTTGAAAGACATTTGCCTTAAAGAAAAAATAAATTTTGTGTTTAAGGCATCTTACGACAAGGCAAACAGATCTTCCATTAATTCTTTTAGAGGACCCGGAATAGATGAAGGATTAAAAATTTTGGCCGAAATAAAAAAAGAGTTTAATGTTCCTGTTCTTACCGATGTTCATTGTACACACGACGTCGAAAAAGTGGCACAGGTTGCAGATATCATACAAATCCCTGCGTTTTTGTGCAGACAAACAGATTTGGTTATTGAATGTGCAAAAACAGGATTGCCCGTAAATGTAAAAAAAGGACAGTTCCTTGCACCGGAAGATATGATTCAGGTTATAAACAAGATATCCAAATTTAACAATAAAATTTCTCTTACGGAAAGAGGAGCAAGTTTCGGATACAGAAATCTTGTTGTTGATTACAGATCAATAGAGATAATGAAACAGTTCGGTTATCCCGTGATTTTTGATGCCACACACAGTGTTCAAAAACCGGGCGGACTTGGAACTGCAAGCGGTGGTGACAGACAATTTGTGTTACCTCTTGCAAAAGCTGCTTGTGCCGTAGGAGTTTCAGCTTTGTTTATAGAAACACATCAAAATCCCGACAAAGCTCTTTCCGACGGAGCAAATTCCGTAGATTTAAAAATGTTCAAATCTATGATAAATCAAGCAATAAAAATAGATAAGTTGATTAAAGGATTTTAAAATGGCAGATAAACAAATAAAAGAGCAGGAAACATGGATGCCATCGTTAAAATGGTTATGTAAAAGTTTTTTGGTAATAATGGTTGTTCTTGTGATACTCTTTTTCTCTTTAAACTTTTTGTTAAAACCTTATATGAGAGATATTCCTATGGAAATTACTCCATGGTTACAAAAAGCAGATAATACGGATAAGTAGAATATTTGATAAGTATAATTAAAAATGTACGGGTTGCCAAGATGAAAAAATATACAAAACAGTTACTGAATGCAGCTTCAAAAATAAAATTGATTGCTACCGATATAGACGGTGTTATGACGGCGGGAGAAATTATTTTACTTGAAAACGGCGAAGAAATAAAAGTTTGGAATGTAAAAGACAGACTGGGAATGCATTTATTAAAGGAATATTTACCTAATGTTAAAGTTGCTTGGATTACGGGAAGAAAATCAAAGCAGGTTGAAATAAGAGCAAAAGAACAAAAAGTTGATTTTTTGGTACAGGAATGTAAAGATAAAATAAAATCTCTTATAAATATAGCAGACAAATTGTCTATAGGAATGTCTGAAATTCTTTACATAGGTGACGACATTATAGACTTATGTGTTTTAAAGGAAGTCGGATTATCAGTGTGCCCTAAAGATGCCGTTATAGAAGCAAAAAAAATTTCAAAATATATATCCCAATATGACGGCGGGAAAGGCGTTTTCAGGGAAGTTTGTGAAATATTGTTGAAAGCAAATAAGAAATGGGACGATATAATAAGTAAATAGTTATGAAGAAATATATAAGAAAATGTTACTTTTACGCAGCTTGGTTGTTTTCTAAAATAGTTTTGATTTTGCCGTATAAGTTTACAGTAGGCTTTTTGGCAAATTTTTTAGGCGGACTTGCCTATTATGTCGTTGGTGATGCAAGAAAAAAAGCAAGAAAACATTTGACGATGTGCTTTCCGGAAAAGTCACAAAAAGAAATAACCAAGATAATCAAAACGATTTTTAAATATGAAGCAAGGAATTTTTTTGAATTATTAAATTTTCCCAAAATGAGTGATAAATTTTTTGATTCCGTTGCGATAATGGAACAGGAACAAAAAGATATTTTCAACAGACTTCTCGAAAGGAAAAAAGGAATTTTGGCTTTAAGCGGTCATATCGGAAATTGGGAAATGCTTGCTGCAGGCGTGGCAAAACATTATCCTTTAAATGTTATTGCGAGAAAAATTTATATTGAAGAATTGAATGATATGCTAGTTAAATACAGAAACATGAAGAATGTTAAAGTTATTTTGAGATCCGAACTTTCTTCGGCAAGAAAGATGCTTAAAGCTTTAAGAAACAATGAAATAATTGCGATGCTGATAGATCAAGACACTTCCGTTCAAAGTGTTTTTGTAGATTTTTTCGGCAGACCGGCATCAACACCTTTAGGACTTGCATCAATAGCATTGAAAGTGGGAACACCTGTTGTTTTGGCAGTTGATAAAAGATTGCCGAACGGCAAACATAAATATGTAATAAGTGATGAGATAGTTCCTCCCGAAACTACAGGAGATTTTGATACGGATGTAAAAAATTTTACGGCAAAACTTACGAAATGTCTTGAAAATTTTATAAGAGAAAATCCTGAACAGTGGGTATGGTTTCATGAAAGATGGAAAACAAAACAAAAGTAAAATTTTGCTTTTATCATTATGCTTAATATTTTCATTTATGCTTTGCTCTTGTGTAGAGGAAGAAAATTCCATAGAAGAAACTCCTCCGACAACTGAACAAACTATAGAAAAATTTGTTATTACAACTATAGAAAAATTTGTTATTACGGAAACTAAAGACGGGCAAATAAAAACAATTCTTGAAGCGGAGTCTGCGATAATAGATGAAGATAATAAAACCGCAAAGTTAAAATTACCGAAAGTTAAATTTTATGAAGACGGAAAGTTTCAATCTATACTTATTGCCGAAGAAGGTCAAATAAATATGGAAACCAACGATGTAAAAGCTTTCGGTAAATGTACCGTTGAAACGGTAAATAACGAGTATTTGCAGACAAGAGATGTCTCTTATGATGCAAAAAAACAGTTAATATATTCGGATAGTGATATAAAGATAACAAAAGACAAAGATGTTATGTACGGTAAAGGTTTTGAATCCGACACAGATTTAAAAAATATTGTTATAAAAAAGCAAAGGATTATAATTGATTAAAAAAATATTTTTTATTATGACGATGGCTTTGTTTATTTCTTCTTTTGTTTATGCTTCGGAGCAAAAACAAAAAACAGAAATTGTCGGTGACAAAATGATAATAAAAGATAAAGGTAAGATTGCCTATTTTAAGGGACATGCAAATGTTAAAAGAGGCAATTATAATATAACATCAAACGAAATGATATATTACAGAACAACGGATGATGTTGATGCCAAAGGAAATGTGAAGTTTTCGGTAATAAACGAAGACGGAAGTGTTATAAAAGCAAAGGCTGAAAATGCACAATATAACACAAAGTTGTTAAACGGAAAAATGTGGGGGAATAATCCCGTTATAGAATACGAACTTAAAAATTCCACCGACACGATTTATCTTTATATGGATACATTGTACTTAAATGATAATTTTGAATCGGTGAAAGCAATAGACAATGTGAAAATAATTTCTTCTTCAGGTACTATAACGGCAGATAACGCTTTATTGAAAAAATCCGACAATTCCATGTATATGGAAAAAGATAAAAATAAACCTCAGGTAAATGTTTGGCAAGAGGATAAAAAAGCGGAATTTAAAGCAGACGAAATATCTTTACTATATGATGAAAAAACTGTTAAAATGAATAAAAATGTTGAAGGTAAAATTACTTTTGAACGAATAGATAATTTAGAGGTAAAACAATGATTCTTTCTGCAGAGTCTTTATATAAAAAATATAAACACAGAATGGTTGTAAACTCCATAAGTATAAAAGTTGCTCAAGGTGAGATTGTGGGCCTTTTGGGACCTAACGGTGCAGGAAAAACAACAACTTTTTATATGACTGTGGGACTTATAGAACCTTATGACGGTAATGTTTATTTGGATAAAAAAGATATTACAAAAGCTCCCATGTATGAAAGAGCAAGGGCCGGTATAGGTTATTTGCCCCAGGAATCTTCAATATTCAGAGGATTAACGGTAGAAGAAAACTTGATGGCAATAGCACAAATGTTGCCGATATCGAAAAAGCAAAGAAAAGAAAAAGTTGATTCTTTGTTGGAAGATTTCGGATTAACAAGACTTAGAAAACAATTAAGTACAACTCTTTCCGGCGGAGAAAAAAGAAGATGTGAAATAGCAAGAGCTCTTGTTAATGAACCTAAGTTTTTGTTATTGGATGAACCTTTTGTAGGTATTGATCCCATAACGGTAGCCGATATTCAAAAAATTATTTACAGACTAAAAGACAGAGGGTTGGGGATACTTATAACAGATCATAATGTCAGGGAAACGCTTGAAATTATTGATAGAGCATATATCGTTTGTAAAGGGCAAATCCTTATCGAAGGAAGCGCAAACGATTTAATAAACAGCGAAGAAGCAAGAAAAGTTTATCTCGGCGATAACTTTAAAATGTAGTTTTCGTTAAATAATATCATAAAATGAATAAAAATCAAACAATAATTATTTCCGGACCTACGGCTGTCGGTAAAACGGCGGTTGCGGTTGAATTGTGCAAAAAATTAAACGGTTCCATTATTTCCGCAGATTCAAGGCAGGTATATAAATATCTTGATACAGGAACCAACAAGGAAGGCACTCTTAAAGGCGATATAAGGCAAATTGAGGGGATAAATCAGTATCTTACGGATATTATTACCCCTGATAAGAAATACAGTGCAAAAATGTTTGAAAACGATGCACAAAAATATGAAGATATTATATTAAAAGAAAATAAAGTTCCTGTAATTGTCGGGGGAACAGGATTATATTTAAAAGCTTTTTTATATGGCTTGGATGATTTACCTGACGCAAACGAAGAAATAAGACAGGAAATCGAAAATACGGTGTCTAAAAAGGGATTGGATTATGTTTATGAGCTTTTGCTTAAGGCGGATCCCGTAAGTGCTAAAAAAAATAAGGGAAATACTCAAAGAATAATCAGAGCTTATGAAATATATAAAATTACCGGTAAACCGATGACGGAATTATTACAAAACAGTAAAAAAGCGGAGAAGAAAAAGAATTTTAGACATTTTGTGTTGTTGAAAGACAGGGAAAACTTATATAGAAAAATAAATGAAAGATGTGAAAAAATGGTTAATTCCGGTATGTTGGAAGAGACAAAAAAAGTTTTGGACATGGGATATAAACAAAATTGTTACGGACTTACAGGAGTCGGATATAAACAGATAATAAAATTTTTTAATAAAGAAATATCAAAGGAAGAATTAATCGAAAAATTTTCACAGGATACAAGACAATATGCCAAAAGGCAAATAACATGGTTTACAAAACAACCGGACATTAATATAATAAATATCGACGATAATATGAAAATCGTCGATATCTTAAACAAAATAATATAAACGTTTATTTATCTCTGATTGTTTTTCTCGTCTGTTTTTGTTGTTTTTTCTTTTGTACACTTTTTTTGTTTGCGGCAGCTTCGGCAAGAGCTGCTTTTTTCTTTTCTGCAAATTCAGCTGCCTTTGCGGCTTTTTCAGCTTCCAGTGCAGCGGCGGCTTCGGCGGCTCTTGTTCCGTCTAATATCTTTACAATTTCCTGATGATCTTCGTCTTTAAATGTCTTTGCTATATCCAGTGCAGTAAGTCCTTTTTTATTACTCATTCCCTTGTCTGCACCCAGAGAAAGTAAAATATTAACGATTGGTATATTTCCAGATACTACCGCATACATCAAAGGAGTATTTCCTTTAGTATCAATGCCGTTTATATCCGCAGAGAATTTTGTTATCAAATCCGTTATAACTTTTATATATCCGGCTTCACAGGCATACATCAATGAACTTTTGCCTTCTTTATCTGATGTTTTTACATTTATATTCTTATTGCTTAACAATAAATTAATCATATCAAAATTTCCGGTTTCTATTGCATACATTAAAGCATTTTTACCTTCGTTATTCGGTGAGTTTACATTGATTCCCAAATCTAAAAGAAAAGAAACAGCGTTAAGATTTGAAGCTTGTGCAGCTAATACCAATGCATTGTTTCCGTCAGTATCTGTCTGCTCTATATTTATGCCTTTTCCGGCCAAATAATTTGCTGTTTCAATATCGTTTTCTTCTATTGCCGACATAAAAGCATTGAAACCTTTACTGTTTACATTATCTATGTATATTCCGTTATCTACCAAATATTCCATTATTTCTCTGCTGTTTGTTTTCATATTTTGAACATAGTCGCAGTATTCAGTTTCAGATAAAGTGTTAAGTTCTTTTAGGTCGGTAAGAACATCCTGGATAATGGATGAGTTCATAAAAGCAACAGCTGCCATAAGAGCATTGTTTCCTTGTTTGTCTTTGGAATTGATATCTATTTTTAATGTTTCAAGCATATATTGTACGGCTTCCAGATTACCGCATGCCGCACAAGCTATGAAGGGTAAAAACTTAACGGCACCTATGTTCTTGTTTTTTACTGCAAGCATAAGGGGGGTTGCCCCTATATTGTTTGCAATATTAGGATTGGCTTTTTTCTCCAAAAGTAGCTCTAAATTTTCGACATTTCCGTTCATGCAAGCATACATTAAAGCTGTTGAACCTGTTTTATCTTTTAAATTTATATCTAATTTTTCCTTTAACAATAATTTAATTATTTCCGTATTTCCGGCATAACAAGCAGCCATCAATGCAGAAATACCGTTATTATTGACCGTTTTTACGTTAGCTTTTTTCTTTAGTAACAGCTGAACAACCTCAAGTTTGTTTTTTGAACAAGCATAAATAAGAGGGGTATTTCCCAAATAATCTTGTTGGTTAATATTGGTTTTGCTATTAATGGCTTCTTCTATAAGGTAAATATTGCCTTCTTTTGCTGCCGAAAAGATATCATCATCCGCTTTTATATCATTAATTATCACTAAATTAAGCATTAGAATCAAAAAAAAGAAAAATATTTTGTTTAAAATATTCATTTTGCCCAAAATCTGTTTCAAAAATTATATAATTATTTTAGTCGGTAGTCAAAATCTTTTCAAGGGTTAAATTTTAAAAAATAAAAAAAAATTTCTTTAAAGGTTCTTTTTTTTGAAAAAAAATTTTTGCCAAAATTTTGAAAAAGTTGCCAAATTTTGCTAAATTTTATATATTTTATTGGTTCCGATAAGATATATTATGTTAAGTTGAATATATAAAAATAAAAAGAATTAACATTAAAGTAATATATGAGAATAAAGCAAATTATTTATATTTATAAGTATTAATTTTATGTTGCTTTGTATTTTGTTTTAATGGTTGTACAATAGCATTCACAGTGCTTTTTATAAATGTTGGATATTAACTGAAATTTTTACCTTAAGTGTTAGATTAAGTATTTTATCTGATTTACTTATTTTATTGGGTGTTTTTTGGTTAGTTTATGTTGAAATTTGCTTGTCTTTTATTAAGTTTTATTGATTTTTCAGTATGTTTTACTAATAAAACGATTGTAAATGCGATTTTAGTGTATATTATAAGATACATTATATTGTTTTGCTCCGTTTTTTTCTTAAAATCGTTTTTATTGGCTTTTTCTATCTGTTTATATTGACAGTTAAAACTATTTTTTATAGAATTTCCTCTAAGATATTTTTG
>CACWKJ010000015.1 GCA_902761395.1 uncultured Elusimicrobium sp.
TTTATAAAAGTGTTTGTGGATATTTCGGCATTATCCACACCAAGCGGAAAAAGTCCGAATGAACCTCTTGCTACTATAAAATTAACAGCCATTAAAATAAGTGCAAGTATAATTTTTATATAAAATTTTGTTTTTTCAATGTAGTAACCGATAACTTTTTTTTCCACTACCAATTTGGTTAAAACATATACAAACACAAAAATTAGTATAAACCCTATACCTACCCAAACAACGGGATAATTTTCCGCAATTGTTGAAAACAAAGCTTGTGTATCATCTTCAAAAACGCCGAACATTAAAATGTTCATATGGCTTTGGAAATAAGAATAAAAGCCGAAATCTATGCATAACAATGTTACGATACAGCCGAAAAATATTGTGTAATAATACTTTAAACATTTAACGAACTTCACAAAAAGTTTTTGACTGCCTATAAACCAAAACAATATAAACAATAATGTTACCAAAGAATTGATATATGCAAGAACAGCACAATCATATCTTACACCTAAAATAAATGCTTGCATTAAATCACCAAGAAATTGTGAAAGTTCAGACCAGTTGGAATAGTAGAATGTAAATATTATTCTGTAAATCGTCATTATGAGAGCAAATATTATATTAAGTGCAATAATTCTTTTTACAAATTGTTTAATCATTTTTAACCCTTTAAATATAAACAACCATTTCTATCGAATTAACGATAGAAATGGTTGCTGTTTTCTATCTAAAAACTATTTTTTCTTTTGTTCATATTGCAATGTTTTTGTTGTAATATCCGTTACACTTGCAGGACCGAAGAATTGAATAGGGCCGGGGAACATATATCTGTCGTTCATTGCCCAATCTTGTCTGACTTTAGCAAAAGCTTTAAACGGTGCTCCGTTAAGTTTTACCAAAGCTTTTTGTATAACAGGTTTTTCTTTACCTTTTCTTCTTTCAATATTCATCATCATTGTTAAAGGTATTCCGCCGCATTTCCATTCGGAAGATTTTTTAACAAGATTTTTAACCGATGACAAATAACCTGACATATTGTTTAACACCAATGCCGCTGCATTGTATCCTAAAGCATATGTATAGTTTGCATCAAAGTTTGAAGGTACTCCGCATCTTCCTTCATATCCGAAGAAATGGTTAATTGTAGAGAATTTTCCGGAATATTTTCCCGCTTTTTTCAAATCTTTCAATTTCTTGGAAACCATTTCAATAAGCAACTTTTCCGTTTCTATTAAAGAAACTTGAACGTTACCGTGAGGATCTCTGTCTAACATCAATTGTGATGCGATGTTTTTCGGTAAAGACAATAAAAGTGCTGCTAAATTTTTAGGTAATTTTGATGAAATGAATTTTATTTTTTCATCAACGCTGCTTAATTTTGCAACTTTAGCTTCGTTTTCCGCCAACAAATCGTTAAGTTCTGCGATAAGAGCTTTCATTTCGGGAATAAACTCAATCAATCCTTCCGGTACCAAAACTACTCCGTAATTTTTACCGATTTTAGATCTTTTAACTACCAAATCCGCTAAACTGTCAACTATTTGTTTGAGTGTCATTTTCTTGGCTAAAACTTCTTCACCTATTAAAACTACGTTAGGTTGAACTTTAAAACCAACTTCCAAAGTGATATGAGAAGCACTTCTGCCCATAAGTCTTATAAAGTGCCAATATTTTCTTGCCGAGTTAACATCTCTTTCAATGTTTCCTACAAGTTCCGCATAAATTTTTGTTGCCGTATCAAAACCGAAAGATGCTTCGATATGTTCGTTTTTCAAATCACCGTCTATGGTTTTAGGAACACCTATAACACAAACGTTGGCATTTTCTTTTTTCAAATATTCCGCAAGAAGTGCAGCATTTGTATTTGAATCGTCACCGCCGATAAATACTAAAGCATCCATTTTATTTTTCAATATTGTTGCTTTAGCTTGTGCAAACTGCTCGGGTGTTTCGATTTTTGTTCTGCCGGATTGAATCATATCGAATCCGCCGGTATTTTTATAATTTGCAATAACTTTATCGTTTATTTCCATTGTTTTGTTATCTAATATTCCGGAAGGACCGCCCAAGAAACCTACTAATTTATTTTTTTTGTTGGCGGATTTTAAACCTTCTAAAAGTCCGAATATTACGTTATGTCCTCCGGGAGCTTGACCGCCGGAAAGAACAACACCTACTTTAATGGCTTTTTTGGCTACAACCGCATTTTTACCTGCTTGAAAACTTACAACAGGCATACCGTAAGTTTTTTCAAAAATAGCTTTTATTTTGTCAAAATCAGCTACTGATTTTGTTGCTTTACCGAGTACAGGTTTTACATTTGCAACACCTTTTTTTAATACTGCAGGTAAAACAGGTTTAAATTTTAATCTTTCTTCATGCAATTCTGAAACACTACATTTTTGTGCCATGACAAAACTCCTTATGAAATTATTGGTCTTTTATTATACTACTTTTTAATAAATATTTTAAGATATTAATTACGAATAAACATATAAAAAGTCTCTTAAGAAATTTATCATCTGTTTACCTGTATAGAAAGCAACGTATTTTTTCTTCCATACAGGATCAAATTTGGATTTAAATTCTTTTAAGGCATTCATGTCATATTTAAAATGTTCCGCAAAAACAAAAATTTTTGCTTTACTGTTAAAATCATCGTCTATGATTACTTCATCACTCGGTGTTAACCCTAAATTGAACCATTTATATTCGTTTTCTTTTGCCCAACTTACACAATTAAACAGAATGTATTGTACTATTTTTTCATCACAATCCGTCGTGTATCTTACATTGGAAACAAAGGCTTCATATTTGGTATTGGAGAGTAAAAGATACGCATAACCGGAAATAAAATTATCTTTCTTTATAATCACATATTTGTTTGCCGCATTTACGGAAACATCAAACATTTTATTTTTAACATTACCGAAATCTTTTTCCCACTGATAATCGACAAAACCTATATATTTTTTATTTTCCAAAAATTGTTCTTTATCCACTATTTCGAAACTGTATCCGTTTTTGTTAAGATTATCACAATAATTTTTTACATCCTCAAGTTCTTTAGCTTGTTTTGAAAAGTGTTTCAAAGAAACATTTGCATCTACTCCGAACGATGCAATATCAAGTCCGATATCATCATAAATTTTTAAATTTTTGTAACCTAAATAAACAAATGTCGGAATAATATTTTTTGAGTCGGTCATTTCTTTAAAATCCCAAATCAACTCTTTACCCGACTTGCTGTCACCTACAGGATCTCCGAAAACTATGGCATTGTTATTTATTTGCGAATACATCATAAAAGAATCTGTGTTCATATCAAAAAGGTTTCTGTTTTCAAAAGCATAATTACTGTAAACATATTTTGAAGAATTTGATATTTTTCTTATATTACCCAAATCTATATTGGATTGTTTATATCTGTATCTTTTCCACATTTCCGATATTATTATTATGGCAATTGTAACAACCATACCTATACAAATTCTTAATGCTCTTCCGGCATCGCTTGCACCGAACAAAACCGTCATAAACTTGTTCCAAGAATAAAAGTCCGGTCTATACACAAAAAAGCAAAGCCATGTTGATGCGATAAACACTGCCGATATTAAAGAAACCCATAATGTGTTCATTTTAACGGCTATCAAACTTAAATTTCTGTAGAAATATTTTTTTGCCGGAATTATAAGGGAAAGAAGAACAAGCAAGAACACCATTTTTTCGTATCCGTATCCGTTAATCAATGCTAACGGAAATAATAAAGACAACAAAACTACAGCCATAGTGTATGCTCTTTTTATTCTTAAAACAAGACCTCTGGAAATAAATAAAAGCATTATACCTATAACACTTATCGCAAAATGTAACGAGTCAAGAATAACCGGTGAAATATAATTATCCAACCTGTGGATTATAGATGAGGACACATCGGTTACTCCGGAAAACAATATAAATGTTCCGCCTATAAAAATACTTACGGACAGTGCCTGAGGCACAAGAGATGCCATTCTTCCGCCGTAAAATCTTGCAAGAACTTTAAATCTTTTTTTCGCTCTGAAAAATTCGTGGCTTGCAAGAAGCAACAAAGCAACTCCCAACGGAAAGAAATAAAATATAGCTCTGTATGCAAGTAGTGCTCCCATAACATAAGAGCTTTGTGTTGCTTCCGGCAACATCATAACAATTGCCGTTTCAAAAACTCCCATACCGCCCGGAACCTGACTTAATATACCGAGCATTTGTGCAACCAAAAATATCTGTAACAATGTTATATAAGAAATTTCGCCCTGCGGGAGTAAAACAAATAAAGTACACGATGCTATTACCCAATCGGCAGTAGCAAGAAACATTTGCCATAAAGTAATCTTTATATTAGGAAAAGTAATTGTCCATTTATTGAAAAGTTTTATGGGTTTGGATTTAAACAAACTTAAAAGAGTGTATGAACAAACCAATGTTAAAAACAATATTCCCAACGGAAATGAAGAATGAAAAAAGAATTTACTGTCCGTAAATTCCACGGGAAAGAAAGTAAAAACTATACCGCCGATAATAAGTAACCCGAACCATATTGTTGCCGAAGAGAAGAACAACACTTTTGTAACATTCAACATCGAAACATTGTATAAAGAATAAAGTCTGTATCTTATAGAACCGCCGAACAACATTGAATAGCCGGTATTATTACCTAAAGCATTACTTATAAAACATGTAAAAACAACATTTTTAAATTTTAA
Organism: uncultured Elusimicrobium sp.; assembly: GCA_902761395.1. Taxonomy (GTDB): domain Bacteria; phylum Elusimicrobiota; class Endomicrobiia; order Endomicrobiales; family Endomicrobiaceae; genus Ruminimicrobiellum. Next base: position 4,743 of record CACWKJ010000015.1, read on the forward strand.
AGGAACATTTATAAACTTGAAGGCTATAACATCGTATCCGCCCAAAATCAAATAGTAAGATAATGCCAATATTAATGCACAGATTATTTTAACGGAAGGTATTGCTCTTAACGTATCAAGTATTTGTTGGTAACTGTAACTTTTCATTTCGTTACTTAACAACATTATGGCAACAACAAATATGATTATTCCCAACGGAGCAATAAGGATTTTTAATATTTTTTTCATTTCGGTACTAATATTTTATTTTATCTTTTTTGTTTTTCCATTCTACAAAAGGCAAATCAGAGTCTTTTGTTTTTATTTCTATAAATTTAACCGACTTTATTTTATATTTAAGTTCATCATAAATTTTGCCGTCTTTAAATCCGTACTTTGTCGCAATTTCTTTTGTTGCGGAATAATAAACTTTTTTTATATTTGCCCAATATATAGCGGAAAAGCACATAGGACACGGATAACAGGATGAGAAGATTTCGCAACCCGACAAATCAAAAGTTTTTAACTTTTTAGAAGCTTTTCTTATAGCATCTATTTCGGCATGCAAAGTAGGATCTTTTTTTGATGTTACCTGATTATAACCGTAACTTATAACTTTATTATCTTTTACAACTATTGCGGCAAACGGTCCGCCTTTACCTGCCAAAACATTTTTTTGTGCAAGCTCAATAACCTTATTGATAAATTGTTCTTTATCATTTTTCATATCTAATTATTATATCATTTTTAGTATTTAAGTTTAAACAACAAATTGAGGGTTGGAGGGATAGAGGAATGGAGGGATAGAGGTATGGAAAGTAACAAACAAAAGGAAATTTTATACCTATTACCGTTGGTTACTCTCTAAGACTTCTAAGATTTTAAATTATAACCATTTCTATTTTAAGTTTACCTATGAATGTAGCAATCAAAAGAAAAATTCATAATGTTTAGGTGAAACGAAGTATTTTTTAAGTGAAGTGTACATAAGCAAAGCGGTACATAAACTTTAAAAATACGAAATTGTAACTAGAATTTTAAATTTTTATCGTGAGAAGATTTAATATTGGTTAATATGTGGCAGGATCCCAATCCCAAAGTTCTTCCTGATATGTATAATAAACTCTTTTCAAAACTCTTTGGAAAGGACTGTGTTTGCCTTTGCCTTGAGAACAAACTCCAAGCCATTCATCGTTAAATTCACCGTCTATGGTTGAACCCGGCCATGCTCCCAAATGTGTATCGTGCACTTTAGGTGAACCTACAAGCCACCATCTGTCTACCCAAGAATAAACTATACCGCCTATAGAATTCCCTACACCGTCGCCCCAATAACTGTTATTTTCTATATTTTTCCATGCACTCTTGTGATAGTTTGCTTGATAAATTTCGCATGTTGACTTCTTTTTTTCGTTCCAAGAATCACATCCGTACTCGGTAATAAGAACAGGTCTGTCAAACTCTTGTTTTATTCTGTTCCACAATGTTCCAAACCCGTAAGGTCCGGAATATTGATTAAAGCCCAACACATCTATGCTCGGAGTATGCTTTGCATAATATTTAACAAATCTGGTTGTTGCATTACATACACCTACAGGATGCTTATTGTCATCAAGTTTTTTTATTATTTTGCAGGCTTCTTCCACAAACTTTGCATAAACTTCGGGATATTTCCAAGCATTAGTATTTGTTGCCGTAGAATTTGAAGAATTACCGGAAACATCATTTTCGTTTCCCAACATCCACATTAACACATACGGTTCATCTTTATGTTCTTCAACCATTCTTTTAACACTTTCAAGCATTGACTGTCTTTGCTTTTCGTTCAAATAGTTTGTTCCTGAAGACCAAGCGGCACTGCTGCCTTTAGTGTATGCACCGAAAAAGTTTCCCATTATAACCATTATGCCGTAGTTATAATATAAATCTCTTAATAATTCTTTATTTACATTATCACTGTGATAAACTCTTATAGTGTTACAACCCATCGCTTTAAGCAATGCAAAATCTCCGATATTGTCTTCGTAATTATCTCTGTAATTATCTCTGTTTAAATCCACCCAAGATTCGTAAGGACCGTCTATTACTCCGTTGTTATTTACATCTGCCCACATCCACTCATTTGTGTTTGTAGTACTGGAACCTACTCTGTCGCATGAATATGCAATACCTTTTACAAAGTACGGTTTATGATCAACCAAAAGTTTCCATACCCCGTCTCTGTTTTTAACTATTTTAACAGCAGCAAACATGTTTGTCGTAAAAAACAAACATGTTATAAGTGCTGTTACAGTTGTATATACTTTTTTACTAAATATCATATTCCCTACATTTTATATTTTTTCCACAAGTTTTGTATAGCATAATATGATTTTCTTAACTGTCTTTTGAAAGGACAATCTTTACCGTCACCTATGGATACAAGTCCGAACCACTCTTCGTATCCGCCGCCGTCAATGAAAGGGCCTTCCCATTGTGCCGTTTCATCGTGAGCATTAAAATCATATTCAGGCGGAGGACCAGCTTTCCACCATTCATCCGTCCATTCGAATATTATTCCGCCCAACGCATTTCCTACACCGTATCCTGCAACATTTTCCTGAATATTTTTTATACTTCCTTCATGATAAATAGCTTGTTGTTCTTCCGCTTCCGTTTGATTATGTATTTTACTGAAAGCAGGACAACCGTATTCGGTAACTACTACAGGTCTTTCATAAAGTTTCATTACATCTTTCCACAATGTAGCAAAACCTTCTTTACCTCTGTAAGCATTTGCACCGTAAATATCAAGTTCGGGTGCATATTTTGCACATTGGTCCATAAACAAAGTATCACCGTTACATATTGCTACAGGTCTTTGTTGCGGATCCAACTCTTTTATTCTTTTTGCACATCTGTTTATAAACTTATAATATGCCGGAACATCTTTTCTTACGTTACAACCGGTACCGGCTGCAACACCTACAACACCTACCGTTCCGTAATTATTTTCGTTTCCTAAAACCCACATTAAAACGTAAGGTTCATCTTTATATTCGTTGACCATTTTTTCTACACTTGCCAACATTCTTTGGCACTGTTCTTCATTAGTATAATCCGTACCTTCGAACCATTCCGCACCGGAATCCGTACAATACATACCTAAAAAGTTACCTATCATGTACATAAATCCGTAATTTTTGTATCCGTCCATAAGCAACTCTTTATTGAAGTCGGGATAATGATACAATCTCAAAGTGTTTATACCCATATCTTTCATTAATTTGAAGTCACCTACAACTTGTTCGTTAGCATCTTTTCTTTCGTTTCTGTTTTCATCCACCCAAGATTCATAAGGACCGTCTATAATTGCATTATCATTGTAATCGGCAAACATCCAATCTCTTGAAGCATTCAAAGTCCCGTTATCGGGAGATGTCCCTACCGGGTTGGGAGAATAACATATTCCCCTTACTATGAAAGGTTTATTATCAACAAACAACTGATAATGTTTATTGTTGTATTCCACAAGTTTAACTTTACCTTTACCTATTGTTTTTTTGATACCCGCTTTCTTTAAATCCACGGGTTTTACTATCCAATCTTTACTTGTAGCTCTAATAAGTTTTCCCGGATTTGACACAAAATCATCATTTGATTTTTCATCATCAAATCTGTTTATAACATCAACATATGCATCTACCAACTTTAAACCTATTTCCGGATGTTCTCTTGTAAGATACTTTATTTTTTCTATTGCTACAGGTGCAACATACCAAGGTGTTTTCCAAAATGTGTAACCGATTGCTTTAGGAAAGAATACTACAATAGAATAATAAGCTTTTATTGCTCTTTCATAATTACCGGCATTTTCAAGTGCAAGTGCAACATAATATTGTCTTACACCGGGATCTTCTTGAGCTGTTGCCCATTTATAATAATTTAATTCCGTATTTCTTGTATTAACATAAGTCCATTTATCACCTTCGAGTTTCTTTTCTCTCATTAATTCTTTGTATCTCGGACTTTTGTAAACATCTGCAACATTAGGATAGATTCCCTCTCCGGAAGCTTCTTTTAAAGCTTTGAAATCGGACGGAACATATTTGTATTTGTTTGTACCTACATTTTGAAATTCACCGTACTTTTCATAATCGACAACATCTTCTGTTCCGGGAGTATGTATTTCAAAATAGTCAGGTGCTTTTTTTTCAGGAAGTTTTTCTACTTTTTTGCCCGAAGCAACAACAAAGGAACCGAAAAAAACTATCAAGGACATCGTTAAAATTGATAAATATAGCTTATGTTTCATAAATATAAACCTCTCTGTTTTTTTGATTTTTTGTACTTCGGAAGGAATTGAGAAAATGGGCAGTGCAGGGATTGAACCTGCGACCTCCTCCTTGTAAGGGAGATGCTCTCCCTAGCTGAGCTAACTGCCCACACTCTCTAACTGACGGAGTATAATTTACCAAATTTTTTTTGAGATGTCAACAAAATAATGCAGTTTTTAGCGAAACGAGTTTTATTTTTTGTTTATAATTTCGCATTTACCTTCTTTCACTTTTGTACACCGCAGTCGGCAAATGCTTTATTCTAAACAAAAACTTGAAAACTTTTTGATTGCCAATTAACAACAAATTTATCGAAAATGATAGATGAATTATATTGATGGTTGTGGTGTAGCGACAAGGATATTTTTTGCGGTTTGTTCCGCAAGTTCGTTGTTACCGATTTCCAAATAAATTGTTTCGGCTTCTTTAAATAAAGTTAATGCTTCGTTTAGTTCTTCGCTGTTGTTTGTTGTAAGATAATTCTTGTACAAACTTAAAGCCAAATTGTTTTTTGTTTTTGCAATTAATGTTTTGTTATCCGAGTCGATTTTGGGAAGAGTCTTTTTGTATATTAAAACAGAGTCGGAAAATCTTCCGCCAGAGTAAGCTTTTTCCGCTTTTGAAATATTCCAAGAAACGGACACTCTGTTGAAAGATTTTCCGACATATTTAATTACATCAAATAAAATTCCTGATATAACTAACCCCGTAATAAAACCTACTATTACGGTTACTGCAATATTCTTCACTTATTATTAAGCAAAGCAGAAGTTAAAGAATACAAATACAGGCAAGAACTGTGTATTGTTCTTGATTATGTTAACCAAACCAAGTTGTAAACCTTTCATTGATTCGGTATAGTTTACAAAACCTAATTGTGCACCTGTCATTTTACCTTTTGTCCAGTTAACAAAACCGAGTTGAGCACCTTTCATTTCTTGTGCTAAATTAACACAACCATACTGAATACCCAAACCATCGTTTGTATTGTTGACAAAACCCAACTGTGCACCTGTAAATTTGTCTGCTTGTGCATAGATTAATGCAAGTTGAACACCTTTAACTTCTTGTGTTTGTGTTCCGATAGCAATTTCCAAACCTGTTGTTGTATCTCCGTTAGGAACACAAATAGGGCCCCACAAAGATAATTTGATAGGTTGTGCTGCTTGAGCTGCTGCACACAACATAACTACTGCAACCAAACTTAATACTACTTTTTTCATTTTACTTCCTCCTGTTTTATTTTAGCAACAAATTTCCTATATCATTTATTAATTTTCCAAACCCTGTTTGTTTTTTCGCACTTACACAATATATATCTTCTTTATCCACTTCACACATCTCACAAATTGTATCTTTTAATTTTTCTAAATTCAAGTTGCTGACTTTATCGGTTTTATTTGAAACTATTTTGAACGGTATATTTAATTTTCTGACCCAATCCATCATAACGAAATCAAGTTCGGTAGGTCCCACAAAAGAATCTATAAGTATATATATCATTTTCAATGTTTTTCTTGAAGTGATATATGTTTCTATCATATTTTGCCAAACTTTTTTTTCTTCTTCGGTAACTCTTGCAAAACCGTATCCCGGTAAATCTACTATCCATCTGCCTTTGGCCGGTGTAAAAATGTTTATTGCTCTTGTTCTTCCCGGCGTTTTTGAGGTTCTTGCCAAATTTTTAGTTTTGCATACGGCATTAATTACAGAACTTTTACCTACATTAGATCTTCCTACAAATGCAACTTCGGATATACTTTGCGGTAAAAGTTCAGGTTTTGTTTCGGATATAAAAAAAACTGATTTCGATAAATCTAAAGCCATTTTTAATTTCTAAGTTTAGTTAACAATCTTAATATTTCCAAATATAGCCATACTATTGTAACCATCAAAGCAAATGCGCCATACCATTCCATATATTTCGGAGCATGACCTTCAACACCTGTCTGTATGACATCAAAATCCACTACTAAATTTAGAGAAGCGATTATTACAACAAAAACACTAATAAGTATTCCGAGAGCTCCCGAAGAATGTATGAAAGTAATTCCGGGGATATGACATGCAGACAATATAATATCTATCAGGTAAACCAAACAAATCGCAAAAGTTGATAAAATTACAATTTTCTTAAACTTTTTGGTTGCTCTTATTTTCCCGGATTTAAATGCAGCCAGCATCAAAAACAAATCGCATATTGTTAAAAATATAGCATTAACAGCTATACCGGGATAATCCTTTTCAAAAAACAATGTTATTGCTCCCAACATTAACCCCTCACCAAAAGCATATATAGGAGAAAAATACGGAGCTGTTCTTAAATTAAATACTATCAAAAGGCATAAAGCAAATGCACCTATAATTATCAGCCAAATATAGTTCATTATTACTGTTGCGTTTGTCCAACCCAAATAAGCCCCTGCAGCCAATATAAGCCACAATATAAAGCTTTTATTTATAACACCGTTTGTTGTCATTACATCATCACCGTAAGATACGGTTTGAAACGTTTTTTTATTTAATACCGGATTCATTTTTTGCCTCCTTAATAAACATATATGCCGATTTTAATAATTTTTTCTGGTTGTCATGTTTTAAATATTCAATTGCCTCATTGCAATTTAGCCATTTGCCCTGCCCTATTTCGTTATCGCAAGAACATTTAAAATCTTCTCTTGTATTTGCTAAATAGTATATAACATTTTTATCAATTATTCTATTTTTTGTGGTACTGAGAGTACCTTTTATTTTGTATGTATCGGTACAACGAAAATCATTAACAAATTCTATATCGGTTATACCTGTTTCTTCTTTGATTTCTCTTTTGGCGGTTTCAAGTTCCGTTTCGTCAGGTTCAACATGCCCCTTGGGAAAACCCCACTCTTTGTTTCTTTCGGAATAAACTAAAAGAAACAATATTTCCTCTTTTTCTATTTTATATATAAATGCACCTATGGATGTTTCTTTTGTTTCCATACTATATTTTGGATGCCACATAAAGTAATGCTATTACTGTTTTTGCATCCTTTATTTTACCTTGTTTTATCATTTGTAAAGCTTGTTTAAAAGGCACTGTTACTCTTTCGATAAATTCATCATCATCGGGATTTTGTTTTCCCGGAACCAAATCTTTTGCTGTATAAATAATAAGCTCTTCGTTTGAAAAAGCAGTTGAAGGATAGAAAGAAGTAAGTTTTTTTATTTGTTTTGCGGTGTATCCTGTTTCTTCTTTCAGTTCTCTTTTGGCACATTTCAGTAACGATTCTTTTTTATCAAGTTTTCCTGCCGGAATTTCGTAAGTTATTTTGTCTACCGGATATCTGTATTGTTTAACCATAATAATATCGGTTTTATTTATAAAAGGAACAATTGCAACCGCTCCCGGATGATCAATATATTCTCTTATTGCTTTGTTACCGTTAGGAAGAATAATATCATCTTTACAAAAGTTTATTGCTTTACCGTTATATATTTTGTTCTTTTTATAAACTTTTTCTTTTAATTTCATTTTTGCCTTCTATTTTATTACAACCAAATTATCTTTATGTATTACTTCTTCGCATATCATATTAGGAAACTCTTTTTTTATTTCCGCTGAAGATTTACCTATAATTTTTGATAAGTCATCTGAATCATAATTTGAAAGTCCTCTTGCGACTTCTATATTGCTTTGTTCTATAGGATTTAACACCACAACACTTATCGTATCGCCTCTGTTAAAAGTTCCGTCCACACTTATTATTCCGGAAGCCAACAGACTTTTCTCTTTGTTTCTTATTGCAACGGTTGCATTTGCATCTATAAGAACA
>CACWKJ010000016.1 GCA_902761395.1 uncultured Elusimicrobium sp.
GTTAATGTCACTTAATCTCAATTCTTTTCTTACAGCCTTCGATTCTTTAGGACTTGATTTCTCTAAGTATGCTAAGTATGCTTGCATATTTGCTATTGCAGTATCGGTTTTTTCTGTTATTGACATTCCCATCTGTGCCATACGAGTTTTAAGTTCTGTAGTATCAACTGTCATTATATTTTCGACATCTGCAAGTCGTAGATTAATATTGTTGTCATATACTGAATTCCATCCTTTCACTGCTTTTCCATCACTTCTTGCGTTTGGTATTTTACTCAAAACGGCTTTTGCTTGTTCTATACCCGTAAACACGGTTTCCATAAAATCTTTCTTTTCTTTGGTTGTAGTTTGAGAACTTTCTTCGTTACCGTCTTTCCTTGCTAATGAAGATATGCCTGCCTTAGCAGCATTATATACCTGCATACCAAATACCTGTTTTAACGTATCAATAATAGATTGTCCTTGTAACTTGTAAGAACCGTTTATTATTTGTTTTCCTCCGCCAACACCCAAAGCACCATTAATAATACCTAATACTGCTGAAGTCGGTAAAAATGCTGCTGACTGTTTCAGCACAGAAGCCGTATCATTTATTAAAGATGCTATTAACGGATGATTATCTTTAAACTCTTTATAATCCGCTTTTGCTCTTTGTGCAGGAGATAAAGCTAAATTTTTATATTGAGCAGAATCTATTACCGATGTTAATGCATCATAACTATCCAAAATCTTTTGTTCATCAGCACTTAAACCTATTCTGCCAATCAATTTATCTCTATCAAGCTCGGTTTCATTAGTTCTAAGTTTTCCTGTTGTTAACGCATTTCTTACTTTTAGCATTTCAATATACATTGCAGAAGGTAATTTTATATTTTGCTGTGCTAAATAACTTGGCGGATATTGAGCCTTTAATATTTGTTTTAAATATGGTCTGTAAACTTTTACATTATCTGCCGTTATCATACCCATATTTGCAAGTGATGTTAAATTATCTACCGATATATCATCTTTTGCTAACTGTTGAGCTATACTTAATGTATTATCTGCAATAGCTGAACTTCCTGTTTTACCTGAAAAATCGAGACCTAACAATTCTCCCAACAATATTGCTAATGCTCTTGCTAAATCATCATCATCTGAGGCAAGTTTAAGTTTTGTATATGCCTTAACTAATCTGACGCCTTCATAAGTTAAATTTTCACCAACACTATATCTGTTATCATTCAAAATATCCATCAACTCAGTTTCGTTAATATCATTTTCTTGTAACTGTTGCTGAGCTTGTGCTTTTGTCATTTGCATACCGTTTGCAGCTGAACTGAAATACGGCATAACTCTATCTGCTTGATGATAAATAATATCAAATGCAGCTTGAACGGACCTTGAATCGACATCTAAACTTACTATACTTCCTTCTGCGCTTGCAGCTCCTGTTTCATCAAATTGAGCATTTTGCCATGCCTCAAGCCACTGCTGAGCTTTTTCTTTTGCCGCTTTTGTTTCCAATAAAGTTACAAGACTGCTAAACGCTTCTATTGCTTTCTGTCTTTGACTTTCCAAAGAATTTGTTATTTGATCTTTTCCTGATAATATTTCTCCTCTTCCAACTGTCGCTTCACCATCGGTATGATTATCAAATAAATTCTTCTGAACGTTTCTTATAACTTCTCTATCTGCTTCCGAAATTCCGGTTTCACCCATTAAATCTGCTATCGCACTAGTTACACATTTATCATTTAAAGTATCTATCATACCAAACATTAACGAAGAAGAAGACTGCACAAAACCCTTATACATCTTTGCAAGCATCAATTTTTGTGCATCCGTTAAATTATTTATATCCTCTACGGAAGTGATATTATCAAAAATTCCATATTTTGAATATTCGGAATTAGTTCTAAATTCATTTTGTAACCACTCATATATTCCGGCAGTTTCAACATCGCTCAACAATGTATCAATCTCAGACATATTTGCATAAACCGTTCTTGAGAACAATTCACCGTTATGTCTACCGGGTCTTCCAAAATCTTGATGTAAGAATGAATAAACGGCATCCGTACTATCTGCACTAAGAGCCCAATTACCCGTGTAATCAAGTCCCATACCGGATCTTTCGTTACCCAAAATTATCTTTGTAACACCTTCTTCCGCAAGTATATAACCTGTTTCCTCTCCGGTCTCTTCCAATTTTTTGTATATATCATCGGCTCTTGTTGTTCCATTTATTTCAAGTAATTGTATTACTTTTCCATCCTTAGAAGTTATCGTTGTTATACCGTTTATCTCAGATACTGTATACCCACTGTTTTCAGATTTTGCTATTTTCTCTATTTTTGCTTTAATTTTATCTAATGTATCTTGTCTTATAGATGTAAAGAGTTGATTCATTCCTGTAGCTGAACCATTCAAAATATTACGTGCTATAACATCTATTCCAGCATCGCTTATTGCTCCGGTAGAGTCAATCATTCCGTTATCTGTTGTGAAAGAATGTAAAGAAATTGTATTGTATGCTTCATATGCTAATTGAATTCTATTCAATTTATCCTCTAAAGCCTTTCTTAAAGATTTATCGGTATTTGAATCAAATTCTGCTTTTGCTTGTTGCAATCTATTTCCAAGTTCACTGAGAACTTTCTGAGTATCTGTTTCCGTTCCATCATTAGTAACTGTATTGAATATCTGCAATGCAACAGTTAAATCTTCAACTACTTTTCGTCTTGCCTTGACAATCTGTTCATTAAGTGCTCCTGTTGTTGTTTGTGCCTGTGCAAAATCCGCCCTGGCCTGGTCAAGTTTTGCTTCAAGACTATTTCTTGTTCCCTGTATGTCAAGTTCACCGAAATCAAAATTCTTTTGAGTTCCAAATCTTGTCACTGTCATTCCATAAACATCAGACAATGTGGAAACATGTGACAAAGTTCCCGACATACCGACATACTGTCCTTGTCCAAAGCATAATCCGCTTCTTGATGTTCCATAAGTTGCTTCTTCCGTACATTTCAAATCAGCTTCAGCATTATTGGATGTTAAACACATTATAGTTGCTGCATAAGCATAACTGAAATCCGACAATATCATACTCGGCTCTGCTTGTCCCGTTGCACCTTTTGTCACCAATTTTCCAACTGCATCTTCTCCGACAAGTTCAGCATTATTGGTAAGCATATATTTATTTCCTGAACTTGCTTCACTCATAGCCTGCAACATAGATTTTACCTTGCCTGTTGTAGCATCTTTTATTCCTTTTATCTGTCCTCTTACTTTTTCCATTCCGGGTTCGGTAAATGAAACTTGCCCGTTTACGGTATCTATAACAAAATCTTTACCTTCAACTAAATTATTTGCAATAGTAAACAACTGTTTCAAAGCTTCCTGTTGTTCTACACTAAACTCTTGTCTCAATGTAGAATTTCCACCATCGCTCATTACATAACTCATCGTTGTTTCCATAAATTTATGAACTTCGTCAGCTATTGTAAGCCTTCCTGTTCTCGCCTGATGATCTTGCTGAACTTTTTGTAGTCTTGTATCCTGCTCGGTAGCATTTCTTTCTGCAGTTGTTCTTCCAAAACCATACTGAGAATCTAACCATATACGAATACCATTTTCATCGTTCATTACTCTGGTATATCTTTCAATAGCAGTCATTTTCTCTCCCTTAAATTCTACAATCGAATCAGGGTTATTCTGTGCCGCCTCGACTATATCTCCCATTACATAAACAACTGCTCCATTTCTTTCCATAAGAGCTTTATTTTTAAGATGGTTATTTAATTCGGAATCATTTTGAACAATAAGATCCATATCCGCTTTACCAACATAGGATCTTGCAAGTCCTATTGAATCGGCAATAAATGTTTTACCGAAACCTACTTCTGCATATATGCCCTGATTTGCACCGCAAAGAACACTTAATAATGCACCATATTGTCCTAAATTATCTCCTTCTGTTTTATATGTCCATCCTTTTTTAAATTCCGTAAAATTATCCTGTAATTCTTGAAGAGCCGCATTTATGCATTTTGCGAGAGCGTTGTAATCAATATATGCCATATAATTATCGGTGGCAGAACATCCCGGTACAAGTTTTTCACCATATAATTTCCCTATAGTACTTGTCTCACCGTCAGGTAATTGTTTTCCTTCAAGAATGTCTTGAACCATTCGCAATAGACCAGCATTATTCATAAAACCTGTAGATACTAAATCTGTAGATACTAAAGATCTGCTCATTAAGAAACTTAATGCCACATATTTACCGTCTTTACCTTTCAACGCTTCGTTTATCTTTCCTGCCTGTTCTCTCGCAATAGTTTCACTAGAACCTACACTACCATTTGCCGTATCTAACATTTCTTGAATTCCATTATTTCTAACTCGAGCGGCAGCAAGTTCTTCTGCCGAAGCAGTAACAGGTGTTCTGCTTTCTATAAGATTATTTACTTTCTGTTGCAAAGTATTTAGTGCCGAACCTTCAGCAAAATTTAATGCCTGTAATCCTCTATTTAAAGTTTGTAAATCTGAAAGATTTAAATTAAATATTGCCCCTGATAAAATAGCACTATTGTTATCAACAAAAGTCTCTAATTGAGTACTCAAAGAAGAAAGTTCTTCATTTGTTAAAGTAAATACTTTATTTTTGCTGTTATTGGCAATATCTGCAATATCTGCCAAATTTGAAACAAAACTCAAAGTTTCTTGCTGTATAACTTCGCTTACAACACTATTTTCCATTAATTGTTCAAATGTTGTTCTTCCTTCAGTAAATGCATACAAAGCTTCATTAACATCTTGTAATGCAACCAATCTTTCTCTTTGTTGCGCCGTTAATTCTCCCGGTGTATTTTGTATAGTTTCTATTTCTGAAGAAAATCTTTGTTGCAACGAATTAACAGTGTTGTTAATAATATTAGCTTCTGCATTTGACAAATCTAAATTCTGCATAACATCCGATATATTAACAGCCACTCCGCTTATTGCACTTAAGTTGTTATATACTGCAAGTTGAACGAATGCATTTACGGCTTGAACATTGCCGGCATTAATATCAGCAACAATCTTACTGCTATCTAATACACCGTTCGCATTCGCATAATTAGAAATTAGTGCTACAAGATTTACTTTTGTTTGCAAATTAAGTTCTGTAGCACCATGAAATTCTTGTCTAAAAGTTAAGTTATTGAAACCATTATAATTACTTACAATTTGATAAGCATTCTTAAGTTGTGAAGCCGTAATATCTCCGTTCATAACAACCGATGCAGTAAGTGCAAGCATTAAGTTTTCAGTATTTACATTAGAAGTATTTAAACCGGCAACAGATTCGGATATAGTATTAACTTTTGCCTGAACAGTTGCCATGTCTGCTTTTGCAAAATCAGTTGTTTGTGCAACTGTTGCCAATGTAAGCATTGCATTTTGTAAACTTGTATTATTTGTAATATTACTGATAGATAATGTTTGCCCGTTAACGGTTACTGTTAAAGTATTATTTGCAAATGATGTTTGAGCGGTAGTTCCGTTGAGTGCAAACATAGAATCTATCATGCCGGTTACATTATTTGAACTTCCGTTAGAAGAAGTTAAAGTATTGTAATTTGCATTGTTTACAGCCTGGGCATACAATGAAGACGTTAAAGTTGCTCCACCTGATGGATCTAAATATTCAACGAAATATTCGGCAAGTTTAGGATCCATTCCCAAACCAACCAAACCATATTTGAGTCCGGTTTCTTTTATTTGTTCTTCTCCGAAACCTTTAATTTGCTCAACTAAATTATTTTTAAATTTCTCTAATCTAGAAAGCTCTGTAATCGGTTCTTTAGCAGCAATTGTTACTTTACCTGTAACAGCACCTTTCAGACCTGACATAACTTCTTGTGCAAAAGGCATTGTTACATACATAACACCAGCAAACAATAAACTATTACCCATATTTACAGAGATTATACTGTCTGCTTGTGCAGATTCTACGAATACAGCATTGGTTATGCTATTTCCCAAACCGGCAAGCCATCCATCACCAAATCCACCACCTGATACCCACTTATCTACTATATCCGTTAAACCGGTTGTATCAAATATTGCACCTATTAAGTTCATACCAACATTCAACTTCGTCATTGAATACATATGTTGTGCTAAACCTTGCCAAGCTCTAAATGCCTCTATTCCTCCTTGAGCTCCGAATAAGGATCCAACAGCCTTTATTGAACCTTTAAAACCATTTATTATACTGCTACCCAAATATTTTACTCTTCCTAATAAACCACCTTGTATTGCAAATGAGGATTTTCCTGCATTTGCCGCATTAGCCACGTTTGCAGCTCCTTCCACACCACCTATACGAACAGGGAATGCAATTGTCATTACAGCAGCCAAAGCATTCATTATTCCCATAAATGTATCACCTTTTTCAAAAGCTACTGCGGCGCTGGAGCAGCAAAAGCTGCCAACGCAGGAATAAAGGCTGCAAGACCAGCTCCTCCTGTAACTACCGTTACAACTATAGCCGCAACTGCAACAAAACCCATTATTGCAGCTTTACCGGCATCTCCGGCAGCAACTACATCCGCATAAGATTTATCCAACATTAAGGATGCAGACATATTCAGAATTGCATTTTGCGAGAAATATTTATTCCAGCCTGCACCAAAACCTTCTCCTTTTATTGCACTTACAATACCACTCATTAGACCTGCAACCAATCCTCCCGGATCAGCAGCCACACCAACAACACTTAAAACAAAACCGCCTACGGTTTCAAGAGTTCTTACAAAGGCGTTTTTATGTATCGATATATTAGAAATATCGTTGTTTAATTTTATTGTTCCGTTCCAATTAAGGAACCCGCCCATATCAATATTACCGTCCTTAAATTTACCACCAAATACTGAAGTATCATTCGCTATTTCACTTACTCTCTTATTTAATATGTCTTCTGTGGTACAATTCAAATAAAAATGTTTATCATTTGTTGACTTCCAATTTTTACCGATATCTATTGTTCCGATAATATGTAACGTTTCAGTTAACTTATCATTTATCTTTCCTTTTTCTATCTCTGATTTTGTTGCCGGGTTAAATTTATAAGTAGCATCTACACTTATACTACCGCTTTCCAAATTGGTTTCAAGAAGTTTACCCGCCAAGTTACAGAGTTTTGTGTCTGTTTTTAAGACTACTACAGTATTTTCTTCTGCATCTGTTGTAAGATTAATATCCTGTTCCAATAATGTTCCAGCATCTACACTTGAATTAGACAATGATTGTAAATTTTTATTTGTTGAATTTATATGTGAATTCGGAGTTAATGTTAATCTTGTTCCGGCAATAAATTGATCAAATTGCGGTGTAAAATAACCTTTATCCGTTGTTTCTCCATTGAAAGTAATATCAAACTGAGCTCCTTTTCCACTCAACTTAATATTTTCTCCGTCTATCTCTGCCGTTACTTCTGTAACTATTCCTCTAGCTTCCTTCGAGTTTTCTCCACCTTCTCCACCAGGAATTTCAACACTACCGGTCATGCCGATTGTCTCTCCATCAGCGAGAGTCATTCTTGCATTAATACTAAGACCATTAACACCTATAGAAGAACCCAATATATTGTAACTATACTCTCCGGTTTCGGTTGGAGACAAAGAACCTTCTCTTGAATCGGATAAGAACGAATCTGTAAATGTAATATCACTAAGAGACAATTTGTCCGTGTAACTTCTCATCTCTTCATCATAGTATATTGCAAACTCCTGTTTGTTTTCTTTAGCGGTATCAAATTGATCTCTTGTCATTAATCCACGACTTTGCAAGAATTCATCATATGTCATATTTTCATAATGTTCTCCATTCTTTCCGCTTTTTTTATCCTCTATATACTCTTTAACCGTATCTTCATCTAATGTTTGCAAACCGGTTTCTTCGTCATAAACGCCCCATGAGTAAGCATGATATTGCAAATAATCTTCGTATGTATTAAATTGACTCATTCTCAGAGTTTCATAAGAATAAATACCATACTCATAAATATACTCATCAATATTCATTACCTTTGTTATTTCTTCTTCGTTTAGTAAATACAATCCACCTTTCTCAGAATCAAATGCAATTCTAGCTTCAATTTCTGTTCCATCTGGCAATGTACCTGTCTTTGTAATAAAACCGTCCGATTTAATACTTCCATATCCTTTATCACTAGAGTAATCAAAATATAAGTAGAGAGTGTTTTGGGGGTCATCTATGCCAAGTATTTTGTAATTTGCATCCAACACTAATCCATTCCTATTCTTTTCACCTGAATCGGTAGAATATGTATTTGTCCCTTTATACTCTTCAAAAGTTTCTCCATCATCTTTACTGTAGTAAGCTTTATAACCAATAACTTTTCCTTTGTCATCGGTAACTTCTTCCAAATAAACCAATGCTGCCTCACCATCTACACTAGCATTAGTCCATAATTTCGCTGATTTAACCCCACTATAATCAATAACTTCTTTTCCGTCTTCAAATTTTACTCTTAAGACAGATCCTTCTAAATATACTGCATCTTTAGTAGCGACCGTTTTTAAATATGTTTGTGTATAACTACCTTGTTGTACCTTCTGTCCTTCTGCTGTTACTCTTATTACTAACCCTTCATCATATACGGTTTTAATTGCCGCATCTTCTTCTGATACTTCTTTTCCGTTTTTATCAGTATATGTTGTTACCTGCTTCAAATATTTCTGTGTATATCCTTTGTCTCCAACTATCGTTTGGCTAATCTTGCCATTTTCATCATTCTCTATTCTTATAGTAAATCCGGCATCGTATGTCGTTACTACATCTACGTCTACTTCTTCTCCTTTCTCATTTACATACTTACCATCTTTCAACGTAAGTTTGTTGCCTTCTCCGTCTACTGTTACTTCTTTTACGTATGTCTGTGTATATCCTTTATCTCCTATTATCGTTTGACTTATATCGCCATTCTCATCGTTCTTTTACGTATGTCTGTGTATATCCTTTATCTCCTATTATCGTTTGACTTATATCGCCATTCTCATCGTTAGCTATCCTTATCTGGAGTCCGGCATCGTATGTCGTTACCACATCTACGTCTACTTCTTCTCCTTTCTCATTTACATACTTGCCGTTCTCTAATGTTACTTTGTTGCCTTCTCCGTCTACTGTTACTTCTTTTACGTATTGTCGTTACTACATCTACGTCTACTTCTTCTCCTTTCTCATTTACATACTTGCCGTTCTCTAATGTTACTTTGTTACCTTCTCCGTCTACAGAGAAGCCTTTCAGATATCTTTGTGTATATCCTCCGGCTACCAATTCTCCGGTACCATCGGCACTTACTTTTATTATTGTTCCGGCATCATATGTCGTTTCTATTGTTTTATCTTCATTTGTTTCTTTTGTCTCTTCATCGTATCTCTTTTCATAACTACCTTCTGATAAATCGTACTCTAATTGACCATCCTCTACTCTCACACTCAAGACAGCATCATCACTATATTTAATACCGGTCTCGTCGTCAAAGCCATCACCATCATTATCTTTCACAGCACCTGGCTTCATATCAAATGTCACATCATCTCCAAGTTCGGTACTCCAAGTACCATCATCATTTTGTCTTAAAATAGCTTCTCCACCGGTATAAGTAGCACCGTCTAGACCGCCAACATCCATTCCGGTCAAATCAATTGAGAAAGAGCCATCAGCATTTTGTTTGAATTCATATCCATCTATTGTCAATGTCTTCGTCAAATCATCATATTTATAATCATAATCTCCTAGAGTTCCGGATTTGTTCAACAAACCTTCAGCAAACAATACAGATAAATCCGTAAGTCCATTCATTCCGTCAAGCATTGTAGCAAGAGAAGGATCGTTAAACACTGCTTCCAGCATTAAATCAATATTTGTACTTGCTGGAATATTAACATCAATTGCAAGAGGAACATCAGGCATAGCCATAAGTCCGGCTTCTGTCATTTGATACATATGATCATCCATATTCTTACCCATTAAATAGGAACCTTTACTATAAGTACTACCAACAGCATAAACCGATGCGGCCGATACCCCGGAAGATAATTTATCAGAACTTACATTTCTAAATGTTCCAGATGAAATGTATAATGTATCACCTTCATCTATTACTCTACCATTAAAAGTAGATGGTTTATCTGTATTTGATCCACTACCGGACTGGCCACCATCTGAACCATTATTCTGATTATCATCTTTATCTTTTATTCTTGCATTTTTAATTGTAAAGTTACCGGAAACAACAGCCGAAACATTTCCTTCATTATCAGTTGCAAATGTTAAAGCTGCGCCCTTATTCCAATAAGCTTGCGAATCTGTACTACCTGTTGTTATTACCGTTCCGGCATCGGTAGTAAAGTTAACTCTTAATTTATCTGCCAAAGTAGCTTGGCCTTTACTATTACCACTTAATTTTATATCCGCATCTATTTTTGTTTCTGTTCCTTTATCATCTGTTATTGTAAATGCAAAATTAGTTGTGACTGTTTTTTCTGCATTTCCTAAACCGCTCCAGAAATTAACAAAGTCTCCATATTTAAAAGTTACCCCTTCAATAGTATCCCCACCTTCTAAAGTGTAAGCAGCGGTATTTGTTAATTTAATATTTGAAGTAAATATTTCTTCATCCTCAACAACAAGTGTTTTTCCTTCTTCTTCCGCCCTTTGTTTTTCTTCTTCCATTTTTTCATCACTTAAATTCTTAGGAACTACGATAGTGTCCTTATGACCTTTAAATATAAAACCAATCTCTCCACTATCATTTGCACTCAATTCAAATATTAAATTTTCTTCAACGGTAACCTCACCATCCGGAGATTTTAAATAATCTGCTTGTTTTGTCTCATATGTTATAGGTCCTCTAATTGCAGTATATGATCTAATTGCATCAGCCATGCTACCTGCAGTTCCCTGCATATCAACAGTTGTAAAATCTGTTATTCCTTCAGGTGGATTTTGTGTCCAATTATCTTTATTGCCCAATATGTTTTCTTCTACTTGTTTTTGTATAGCATCTGCCATTATATTATCATTATAACGGAAGGTAGACATATCATTTGTTGTCGTCCAAGCACCATTATTGTATGTCATTGAACCATTTCTAACTGTAAATGTTGTTGTTTGGTCATCTACTTTTGTTTGCAAAGTCGAACCGGCCAGAGCCTGTGTTCCATTTCCTATAACTACAGCTTCAGCCTTTCCTCCTCTACCGGACAAATCAAATGTTACTCTATCACCTATTCCACTAACTTCATAACAATCATCATCTTCGGTTATTTTACCTCTTGTCTGACTCGTTTTTCCCGGTTGAGATTCTGATTGATCATCATCTTTTCCTTCATACTTAGATTTATATTGTACTATCGGACCTGATTTACCGGTTATATATGCATTATTGATTCCGTCTGTTCTTACACTAAATTTACCATCACTAAGGCCTTCGTCTCTATTGTCTATTTCTTCAAATTCCCAAATGAAAGCTTTAGCATCAAAATATTTGGTTTGTTCTGTTCCGGAACTATCTGTATATGTCGTACTATACTTATCAAATAATACGTTGTCTCCGGTAACTCCATAAACAATCGTACCTCTTCCGTTTTCTAAATCACAACCTACTACACCGGTTTCTTCATTTCTTTGACTAAATGAATGTCTGCCATCAACTGTTATTGTTTGTACATATTCTCCATCAGCCAAATATGCACTACTTCCGACCAATCTTGTCCTCCAAGAAGCAATCGTGTGGTTAACATCCATGTTATATACTGTCCATCCTGCATTATCTGCATTATTGATTGCAGCTGTTACACCTGATTTTTCGTCAATTAATGCTTGTCTAAATATGTCATCTGCAGTCAATTCTTTTTTTGCCTCAGGCTCAGGTTCTGTTTCACCCTCTGTCTCTGACCCTGCGGTTTCTCCCTCAGTAGCTTCTTTCTCAGTACCTTCTTGTTCCCCGTAAGTACCTAATACTCCACCCAAAATATCTTTCAAAACTTCTGCTTTTCCGCTACTGATAGGGCTGTTTCCAAATAATGCTTCCTGTGCTGTTTTATCAAATGTTACTCCATCATCCGTTTCAGTAACACCCATTTCTTTATATAAGTAATCTTTTATGTCTTCAAACTTTACATTTCTTATATTTCCACCTTCTCCTGCTACAGTTTTTAATAATGAGATATATTCAAATGTATATTCATTTGAATTTTTGAATTCAACACCATTATCTCCTATCTTAAACAAGGATCCAAAGGCAGACTTTTTGGCACCCATTAAGTCTCCCATCTCTCTCATCTGTTCTTCAGTTGCTTTTCCGGACAAAGCAGCATGAATTAAATCTTTATTTTCATCTCCTAGTTCTTGACAAAGCTCATGCTCTACCATTTTGCCATAGTTAGAATCATATATTTCTTCTAACTTTGCAAAAGGATTAAAGTTAGAATCTTTAAGTCCATCTAGGTTTTCAAGGTCTAATACTTCATCATAAGAACCAAATCTTGCATTATAATCTGATCCAAGATACTTTATCAGTGCTTCTCTTGCTCCTTCTATGTTTACCCAGTCCGTATCCTTGCAATTTATTCCATTCTTTTGTGCATAATTCATTGAATACAGGAACCACTCAGAATTATACTCAATCTGTTTCTCTCTTTCTTCACCAAACAATAAACCTGCTCCATATCCGTATATAATATCATCTACTTTCCATGTTCCACCATTTACACTTACAGTATCCCAAATTCCATTACCAAGATAGTTCAAATTGAATCCAGGTATACCTGACCACTGTGATATTACCGTTTGATATGATATAAAATCGTTAATATTTCTAAATGACGGTGTCATATGATTATAATTTGTTCCGCATAATGCATCATATAAGTACATTTCTGTTCCGGCATTTGTAAATCTGTATACTCCGCTTCCATCGGTATAATCAACTCTAAAACCTGCATCTATCATCTGTTGACCATATCTTTGCATATTTACAAACTCTTGAACTGTTACGCCCTGTTCAGACCAATCTTTTCTGTAATATGTGTCAACCCATCTTGTTGCCATATCTCCATATTTAATTCTCCACTGTCCATATACGAAATCCCAACCACTGGACAACTTATCGTCATTATAGAAACCATTTTCTATGCCTCTTCTTATAGCTTGTTGTTCTCTATACACATCATCTATGAGTCTTCTATTACCGTTACCATCATGTATTTCTGCGCCACCGCTTGTTAAATATACTGTTGGTTTATAGCCTTTGTTCGCTCTATCCTGCGGCATATTTGCATTTCTATCTTCATCTGTCATATCGTGAACATCAACAAATCCTGCCGATAAATCTCTCGTTAATTGAAGCATATCTAAATCTTTATTTGTTGTTTGAGCTACACCATCACTATCGTAATATGTCAAACCTTGACCATCTTCCGGTTTTGCTTGATCAAGATCAAAGACTTGATCATTTCCTAAATTTATAACCAAGTGACCTGCCGGAATATTTTCATTAGTGTTACCATCGGACAATGATAATGCTCCAAACATTGATGCACCGATAAACGCTTCTCCGTTATTTTCTGTTTTATACATTACACCAAATTGCCCATCTCTGTATTGTACAGGAGCATTTGCAAGACGTTCTGCTACTGCAGGATTATCTTTTCCAAATTGATCCTCTGTAGCAGCATATTCTTCATATTGTTTTATGACTCCTTCTACACCTAATCCTTCAATTGCAGCCTGTGACATTTCATGTAAAGATTCTTCATCCATATTTTCAAAGTTATCATAGAGTCTGAGTTGTTCCGTTACCGCTTCTTCCCAACTTGTTTTTCCTGCCAATATTCTATCTACAAGATCTGAAGAAACTACATCATCTGCAAAAATAACTTCTTTATCAATACCAGCATCTTTTAATGCCTGTTGTATTGCCTCCTTACTTGAACCTTCAGGTAAATTTACACCAAGTGCTTTCAATGCCTGTGTCAATGCATTCGTATCCGAAGATCCCGGCAACATTATGTAATCTTCATCATTACCATTAGGAATTTCAATTCCAAGTTCTTCACATCTTGCTATAACAAGCTCTCTTGCAACATCAGTATATGACTTAGCACCTGAGAATATATCCTCAACCGACGTTGAATCACTAGCTAAATTTTTGCCTGTTAATGTCTCTAATGCATCTTCTACACACTCTCTCTTAACAATTTCAACTACCTCATCTCTATTTTCTTCTGATGCTCCCGCTATTCTTGCCGCTTGTTCATCGGTAACAACAGGTTTATCTACTCCCATCTTTAATAATCCTACTGTCGTTTCTGTCACTACATCTAAATTCTTTCTTGTTTTTCCTTCGGAATCTAACAAATCTATTGTTGCACTGGTGTTAATCTTACCATCTGTGCTGGTATATGATATATCTACAGAATCTCCTCCACCTTTAAATGTTACTGTAAAATCTTTAGGAATTTCGCCTGTTACAGGATCTTTCACTGTGTCAAATACAGTCTGCAGACCATCAATTACAGGTGCAGCATCTCTGTAATCTATATCTTCATCACCTTCTACTTGTAAACCTAAATCTTTCATTGCCGCCACGTTATCCATTCTTGCTTTCGTATCTTCTTCACTTTCTTTTGCGTAATATCCAGACAATTCCTCTGGTTCCATCGCATCACCATTTCTGCTACCCATATCACCTGATGCCAATATTATTCCATTTCCTTCAGTCCAACCATATCTATTATTTAATGTTTTTTGCAACTCTTCCATACTACCACATACTTTGTCTTGATAATTATTATCCTTTAATACTATCTGTCCATCTCCATTCGTACCTATTGTTACCACATGATTTGCTTCTTCACCTGGTCTGGAACCAACATACAAAACAACATCTTCTCCATTTTCCATACCGGTCTGCAAATCTCCCATTGTCGGTTGTTTATAACCGGCATAATCATCTCCTAATAACATTTGTATTGCTTCTAATGAATTCCCTTCTTTTGTATCCTTTCCTAACATAAAGTCTGTTATGTTTAACGCAAGTTGTGCTACCCATGGCGTCATTCCTGTAGCATTTGCCACCGCATTTGCTGCACAATTTGCTGAATCGTTGTTCATAAAGCCAAAAATACCACCGATATTATTTTGTGATGCAAGTCCTGCACCTATTTCATTTGCTATCCTTGCAAAACCGCCTAAAATACCGGAACCCGGGTTGTTTGTTGCTGCATTATTTAAATTATTTCCTAAATTATTAAAGAAATTCGATACAGCAGAACCTATACCACCTAATACTGCTCCTCTATTATTGAAGCCGGAGTTTTGACCTGCGTTAAAAGTTTGACTTATTGCATCACCTATCGACGAACCTAATGCTGCTCCTGTCTTTATTCCGGATGCAATACCACCTCCGGTTGCAAACCCCATAGCTGCTCCGGCAACCGCTCCTACTACTGCTCCTATCGCATTTCCTACCGATCTTGTTCCATTTGCTACTTGGTTAGCTGCCGATGCAACCTTATTAGCTACTGATGCAACCTTATTGGCTGCCGATGCTACTTTGTTATATATACTATTATTATTGTTTGTTGTATTTGCTCTCGATGTTGCCCTACTTGCCACTGTTGATGCAGCTTTTGCAACTGTGTTTGCAACTGATTTAACAGCATTTGCCGCCTTCTTTACTACAGATTGAGCAGCTGACTTAACCGCACTGACTGCTTTGCTTGCTACCGATTTCACTGCACTGGCGGCTTTACTTGCAAGATTCTTTAAGAACCCGGCTCCACCTATTTCTTGCATTTCATCTCTACCGAGTTCTTTTACATTACCTGCTTTTATCTGCGTCTCAAATTCCGAAGTTGTTGCAGTTACTATATTTATTTTTCCTTCCTCTTTCGGGAAATATTGTGCTCCGGTTTCTTTTCCTTTTACATCTAATCCTTTTTCACCGTTCAGTACATCTGTTAATCCTTGTGCAGTATATTCTACCGGTTTTCCTTTCTTTACATTTGGATCTTCCACACTATAATTACCATTGTCCATTTTGGTTACTGTTATATAGTGATCTATCTTTTCACCGTTATCTCCATCTATTTGGGTATTTACTACAGCACTATCTCCAACATTCATATTCTCAAAATCTTTTACACTTCCTACAGAAAGTCCGGTGTATACTTTATCACCGTCTGCCGCATTCAATATTTCATTTACTGCATCCATACTTGTATTTATTTGTTCGGAATCTTTAGTATTGTTCTTTGTAAATGCACCCGTTACTATATCCATCGCCAATGTTTGTACTGCCACAATAGCTTTTTCAGGTTTTGTCAAATCTAAAACATTTCCTATTGCTTCCGTAGCACAATTCATCACTTCTGCACCTTTTTTCAATACGCTCTCCAACATAGTCATTGATTCGTTGTGTGTTTCTTTTTCTGTTACGCCAAAAGCTTCAAATGTGGCTTCTACATCTTCCACTGACATATTTGTCTGTTTTGCTATTGTAGAGTATATATAATCCTTATCGTATGTTGTAACTTGTGCCGTTGCAAGATCCACTACGGCTTTTTCTTCTTTCCCATCTTCTCCTTTTACTACGTCTACTCCCATTATATATTCTGTTCCTTCTCCGTCTTCAGCAGAAACTTTTATATAATTATGATCTTTGTTATCGAAATCTCCACCACTGAATTGACCATCTCTAAATTTCACATCCGTACTTGTGTATACTTCCGCCTTTTGTGTTTTACCGTTACCTAAATCCACATCAAACACTTCAACTTTTCTCATTGAATTTTGATCTACACCTTTGTTCCACTCTTTTGCTTTTCCTTCTCCTTCCAATGTAGCAGTATATCTTGTTCCATCGTTCTTGTATTGCTCTACGGTTGCTCCATCATTATATGTTACCAAACCTTTTCCTTTATTTGCATCAGGATCTACGGTTACTCCTTTTATCTGTGTTGTTGTACCTTTACCGTCAGTAAGTGTTGCAACATTCTGTTCCGGATTACTCGTGAAATCACCACCGACAAATCTACCGTTTTCAAATTTTATTCCTTCTCCGGTTGTTACTTTTACTCCGCCGAAACTCTTCGTTGCTTGAGCATTTTGAGTCGATACATCAAAACCTCCGTTCGCATTTAACCAATTTGCTCCATCTGTTATTGTTCCGACAGCTTTATATGTTGTTCCATCTATAGTTTGATTGAAACTTGCTTGTCCGCCGGTTACGGATATTTTTCCTCTCGGATCGACATTGATATTTGTATCGTTTGTATTTGCATATACAGTTACTTTTACACCTTCTGCCGTGGTACCTGTTGCAGAGTTATTAGCAGGATTTGTAAAGTCTTGGTGTGCTGTTGTTACCTTTCTATCATCAATTCTGCCTTTATTAAAATATTGGAATCCTCCATACAATTCCTTGTTCATAGTATTATAATCTTTACTCGATACTCTCTTACCATCACTGTCTCTTTCTGTTGCTCCTGTTATCTTCTGATCACCCATGCTATTCAATATCTTCTTATAAGCAGCATACGCATTCGTACTCTTTCCGCCATTTGTCGTCTCTCCATTCTTTTTAGCTTCAGCTCTCAATTCTTTTTCCAAAGCATTAGCTTCTTTTTGAGTCAATAATGCTCCTTCTCCAAACGACGTCGTGTCGGATGTAACTTTTCCGTTCGCTCCGTAAACAGTGGTATTTACCGCCGTAGGATTTCCGTCTGCTCCAAAGAACGCTGTATCTACTGTCTTTGTACCATCACCGTTATATGTTGTGTTGCTTGCACTATTCAAGCTTATTTCTCCGGGAACGGTAAAGGTACTTCCATCGGCAGTTCTATACGTGTTTGTATTACCGCTTCCGTCAGAAGTAATATCAAAAGTTTGTTTTGTAGTCGTTCCATATTGATAATCATGACCGTTAACTATCACTTGTTTTGAACCATCATCTTCATAGGTTCTCTCCGTAACAAAAGTCCTTCCTTTCTGTTTATCATCTATTGCCGTTTCAGTATACTTTCTGCCGCTATCATCGGTACCTGTTAAACTTTGGAATGCGCCATTTCCTTGAGTAAAGTTTACTCCGCCTTCACCACCATATTTATTTATTGCAGTAAGCATTTGAGCATACTCTTTATCACTCATATTACTACTATCAAATGATACGGATACATCATTACCGTTACCATCTTTGAAACTCATCGTCCCTTCACCCTTATTTATGGTAACACCATTTATCTCTACATCCCCTACTGATAATACCGCCCCTGCTGCTTGCTTTAATGTTTGACTATTTTTATCATTCTTTAATATCTCTTTCGCTTCTCCTTGTATCACTTCATTTATTCCTTCTGCACTATTTCCTACACCTTCTCCCTCTAATGCCTCATTCACTCTCTTCACAAAGTTCTTATCTACTTCCTCTCCGTTTACAACTATACTATCTACTTTTACACCTTTATTCGTTTCTTCCCTTTCACTTACCGTTTCATTTGCCACCTCTCTTCCTTCCGCTATCTCTCTTTCTCTCTCTTCTTGTTCTTGCTTTACTCCATCTATTACATCTGATTCTTTAAATTCTGTCTCTACTGCCGGTTCTTCCTTCAATATCGGTTCTTCTATTTTTGTCTCTATTATTTCCGGCTCCTTCTCTTCTTGCTCTGCCGGCTCTTCATCCGGTACCTCTTCATCCCATTCCTCTGTTACCTCTTCATCCCATTCCTCATCCCACTCTTCATCCCATTCCTCATCCCATTCCTCTGTCCATGTCTCCGTATATGTGTTCCCATTTTCATCTGTTCTCGTTTCTGAATGTGTTTCTGAATGATGCTCTACATGATGCTCTACATGATGTTCTACATGATGCTCTATATGCGTTTCTACATGATGTATTGTCTTTGCTCCTGTTATTTCTATCAATTCGGTTTGACTCAATTCTTCCGCTTTTCCTTCTTGTACTTGCTCTTTTAAGCCTTCACTATCTGTCAATACTCTTACTTTCCCATCTTCCCATTCTGCCTTATAACTTACCCCTACTTCATTACCATCTATATCTTTTCCTTCTTTTCCGCTCAATACTGCCTTTAATCCTTCCGCACTATACTCTACTTTTTCTCCGTTCCTTACATTAATATCGCTTATCGTAAAGTTCTCGTTCTCTAATTTACTTATCGTTATGAAATGATCTCCGTCTACTTGTATTATTGCACTTTCTCCTGCTTTCAATCCATCTATAATAGTATCTATATCCGCAGCATAACCTATTGCTTCTCTTCCATAACCTGCCAACAACGTTTGCATCGTCGCCATGCTCGTCATTAACTGACTTGCTCCGGCATTTATTAAATCCGCATTGTTCCTTTCAAATAATCCTGTGCTTATTGCTACCAATAACGCTTGTAATCCCAATACTCCCTTACTTGCCATATTCAAGAAACTACTTACCGCTTGTACCGCACAATTAATTATATCCGCTCCCTGCTCTATCAAACTTGCCAATAATCCTATTATTCCTTCTTTATCTTCATCTGTCTTTCCTGACAACGCTTCGTTTAATCCCTCTCTTACTTCTTCTTCCGTTGCTCCCAACTGTTTCGATAATTCACTTACAACTTCTCCATATTTCTCGCTTCCTTCTATTCCTTCTGCTTTTCCTTCCTCAGGTTCTGTTACTGTTTCTTCTGCCTTTTGTTCCGGTAATCCTATTACTACACTTTCCTCTTTTGTCGTTTCTATATTTTCTTTACTTTCTTCCTCTATTCCTTTTATCGTACTTCCTTCCTCTTTCTCTTCTTCTTTCGTTACTTCAGGCTTATATTCTCCTATCACTACCCCTTGCGCTTCCGCTATCTCTTGGGCACTCTTTTCCGCTTTTACTTCTTGCCTGTCTATCTCTCCTATTCTCTCTATCTGTTTTGTTCCCGTTACTTCCCCTTTCTCAAATGCTTTCTTCCTGTTTACAAGTGCCTGATAATATACTATATCGCCTTGCCCCGTATATCCTAATACCTGCTCTTTCTCCGCATTATATACCGCTACTACTTTGTTCCCTTTGCTCTTATCCTTGATTACTCCCGCCTCTTCATCTATCTCTATTATACTGTCTACTTCTTCTTCACTCATGTTACCTATCGCATTCATTGTACTTACTCCCTCTCCGCTTCCGGTTCTCATCGCCTCGTCAGATGTCGTTAATCCTACTTCACTCGTATCTGTCTTTCCCGTCTTTATTACCTGTTCATTTTTCTCTTTGTTATCTTTTGCTCTTCTGTCACTCTTCGCATATGCAGGTAGATTGGCTATGTTCAATACAAAACATAGCACTACCAATATGCTCACCACTTTCCTAAACACGTGGTCACTATACGTCTCCTTAAAATATTTCTTTATGCCCATGACTACCTTTGTTAAGATATTCATTTCTCCCTCCTGTCCTTCTTCTATATTTTTATTTCTTATTTCTTCTTTTACCATTTTCTTTCTCCGTTTTTTCCTCGTTTTTTGCTTATACAAAAAACAAAACTAACCTGTGCCTTATCAGCACAAGTTAGTTTTATCCTCTATATTTCTTGCTATTATTGCTACCCCGTCTTCTTTTCTGTTTCTTATCGCTACCACAAATACAATAAAAAACAAGATTCCTATAATAGCACTCTTGCTACAATACACCTTCACATTGTTGTATAACCTGTATAGGCGTTCCAATATCTTTCCTACTGATATCGTTACTATTTCATCTTCTTCACTGTATACTACAAGTTCTTTATATTGCCTGCTTTCTATCTCTATTCCGCTGTCGCTGCTGGTATTTACCGGCGTCTCTTCTTTACCTTGTCCGTTACTTATCGGGGCTTCGGTTCCTGTTTCTCCCAATCTTAAATATTTATACAAATCTTTTGTCACTTTATTGCTCATCACCGTCAATGTGTCTGTACAACTTTTAAATGTCTCTACTATCACGTTGTTTACTACCGCTCCGATTATTGCCGCTATACTCTCTCTGTTCTCTATAGATTTCGGCATGAATCCGTTGATTATCATACTGCAAAATATAACCATTGCAAGAGTAACTCTCATTACTCTTACTGATAATAAATCTCTAATTGATTTTACTTTAATCAATTCTTTCATCTATGTCCCTTATTTTTTTCTTTTACTTCCTTTACAAAATACCTAATTTTATAGTCTATTCCCATTATTTTCTCAACATATTTTTTACTTGCTATTATACTATTTTAGATTATAGCCTTTTTGTTAAAATTTTTCCCAAAAACATTGTGAAATTTTTGTGAAATATTAGAAACATACGAACATATGTATAATAAAAACACTGTTTTTTTTGTTATAATATTTTGTTATAATATCCAGTACTTTAAAACTTTTAGGTAAAAATTTATGTCTAAGCAAACAAAAAAACAATTAGAAGAATATAGAAAAAGCAGAAGGTTATTATTAGGTTGTATATGTTGTACTATAGCTTTTTTCTTATTATATGCTTTAATATCAGCAAGTGATACTGGCATAGTAGGTGAAGCATTGTCAAACATAATGTTTAGTTCTTTCGGAGCTTCTTCATATATAATACCCGTTATTTTATTTTGGTTCGGTATACTTTATTTCATAACTTCCACTATTTTAAGAACCAGAATTGATTTGGTTTTGGCCGTAGTTTCAATTACATTTTCATCTGTTTTATTTTCGCTTATAAAAAACACTTTAAATTTAAAATTTCAAGATGGCGGTTGGTTAGGTAATGTATTATACCCCTTCTTTTTAAAATTTTTCGGAAATTGGGGTTCTGTAGCAATAGTAGGTATACTTTTCATATTTTTCATTGCGGCATTTTTCAGAATATCTTTATTCAAATTGGCCAAATATATAGTAAAATCGACAATTGAAGACATTAAACAGTGGTATGAATACAGAAAAGCAAAAAAACAAGATAGACCTACAATTGTTAATAACAGAGCTAAAAAAGAGCAAGCAGAAGATGAACCATTTGAACAGACCGAAAAGCCGAGAATAATAGACAGCAGACAGAATAAAAAAGATGATAAAGAAGATTTTGTTCAAGAACAGATGAAAGCCGCAAGAACGGAAGAACAAAAGAAAATACAAGTACAACAGCCGCAAGAAGAAGAAAAAGAAATTGAACAAGAACAGCAAGAATCCGAACCTGTAACAGAACCAAAACCTATAGTAAAACAGGAAAAAATAGATACAAAAACATTCAGTTATACTTTACCGCCCGTAACTCTTTTAAGAGAAGGATCTTTAAACACACAAATAAACGAATCGGAACTTCAGGAAAGAGCAGAAGCATTAAGAGATGCATTAAAATCTTTTAGAATTGATGCCGTTGTTCAGGATATTATTCCGGGACCGGTTATCACAAGATACGATATAGTTCTTGCACCCGGAACAAAAATGCAG
>CACWKJ010000017.1 GCA_902761395.1 uncultured Elusimicrobium sp.
ATAGCTTATGTTAAAGACGGTGACATTATTTCAATAAATATTCCGGAATATAAAATAGAATTAAAAGTTTCCGATGAAGAAATAGCAAAAAGAAAACAAACAATGCAGATAAAGAAGAAAACGGATATCGGCGGTTGTTTGGCAAGATATGCGGCGCAGGTAAGCTCGGCGGATAAGGGAGCGATAATTAACAAATTTTTAAAATAAAAAACAGAAATATTTTGGCTACAATTTTGAAACGCAAGGTCTTGAGTATTATAAGACATACACATCGCCCTTGCGTTTCTTCATTTCGCACAAAATCTTTTCTGTTTTTTTCCCTGCCCTTATATTCTTATATAAAAGCAAAATCTTAAAAGTCTTTGAGAGTCAAGAACAAAGTACAAAATTTTTTCTGTTGTTTTACCTTTACATTATTTAGTAAAATATCTGCAATAAATGAAAAATTGGAAGTATTTTCTTTATAAAAAGGAGGAAGTAAATGAAAAAAGGATTGTTGGCATTGTTGTTGGCAGTGACACTTGTAGCACCTGTGTTTGCAGTAGAAAAAGGCAGTATGGAAATTGTTCCAAAGGTTGGTTATGTTATTGAACCTTTAATTATGGAAGATTATTATGGTGAATATTATGGTTGTAAACAAGAATCCACATTTTCGTTGGGAGCAGATTTTTATTATTATGTAATGAACAATTTAGGTGCAGGTGTTGGGGTAAATTATGTTTTTGATAGTAAATTTAAGGAGGCTTGGGATACACAAGATTCTTTAGGAGCGACAAATATATATGTCGCCGTAAAACCGGTATTTGAATTACAAGAAAATAAGTTTATAGATAAAATATATTTCTTAGGACAATTAGGTTACGGTATGACAAGATATGAAGATAAGGAGTTCTATTCTGAAAAATATAATGAAAATGGGTTGTATTGGGCAATAGGAGCCGGTGTAGAAAAATGTAATATTGTTGTAGAACTTGTATATTCCGTAAATTATTTTGAGATAGAAGATTGGAATGAATCTTTTACAAACAGAAGAACTGCA
Source organism: uncultured Elusimicrobium sp. (assembly GCA_902761395.1). GTDB lineage: Bacteria > Elusimicrobiota > Endomicrobiia > Endomicrobiales > Endomicrobiaceae > Ruminimicrobiellum. The sequence continues at coordinate 1,040 of CACWKJ010000017.1, forward strand.
ATAAATGCCGGTTATAAATTTAGTATTTAATTAGGCTACATTCAATACAAAAAAACAAAAATATTTTAGTTACAACTTCAAATTCCCGAACCTTATGTACCTTTTCACTTGCGTACACTGTGGTTCGGGAATTTCTTGTCTCACTTACAAATATTTCAGTTTTTTTCCTGTCCTTACATTTTTATGATAAAAACAAAATTTTTAGAAAAGAATTTTTCCTGTCTTTAAATTTTTTTAATTTTGTATAATATTTTTATTAAAGGTGAAAGGATAAAAAATGAATGAAGAATTAAAAGAAAAATTGGCTTGTGAACTTTTGGCATTAAGTGTATTCAGAAATATACTTAACACTAAAACCATGCAATCTTTTGTTTCTTTTTTAACCGAAAAAGATGATATAAAAAAAATAAACTTTTTCGGTGAGTTTGTTTATTCGTTGGCGGAATTTAATTATTCGTTTTCAAATTTTTTATCCGATGCCGTTTTAACCGATGAAAACAAATATATTTTGTCCATTGCACAAAAAAAAGAAGTGTCCGAAACTCTTTTGGAAAATACAACAAAAGAACTGAAAATATTTTCGGAACTTTCAAAAATTACAACAGAAGGCCTTTTCGATAAAGTTGATTTTAAGTATATTCCCGAATTCGAAAATACCAAAACCGATTTTGTAAAACTTTACGAAAAACAAATAAAAAATATTTCCAAACTCGGATACGGTATTTTTGCCACCGCAAAAATGTTTAAAGTGTTGAATGAACAAATTATACCTATAAAATCCGCAGACGAGATTTCCGTTGACAGTTTTATAGGGTATAAAGATCAAAGAAAACAAATTTTTGATAACACTAAAGCATTATGCGAAGGTAAACCTGCCGCAAACATATTGTTATACGGCGATGCCGGTACAGGCAAATCTTCTACGGTTAAAGCATGTGTCAACTATTTCTATAATGAAGGTGTAAGACTTATAGAAATAAGAAAAGATCAGTTGTTAAGTCTTTCTTATATTATGGGCAAAATTACGGGTAATCCGTTAAAGTTCATAATATTTATTGATGATCTTTCTTTTAATAAAAATGATGATAATTTCAGTATGTTAAAAGCGGCACTTGAAGGTTCTGCTTCGGCAAAAGCAAACAATGCCGTAATTTATGCTACAAGTAACAGAAGACATATAATAAAAGAAAGTTTTGCGGACAGACGAAATGAAGACGATATTCATATTAACGATACAATCCAGGAATTAACATCTCTTTCGGACAGGTTCGGTTTAACCGTATATTTTGAAAAGCCGAACAAGAATCTTTATCTTGAAATAGTGTTTGCACTTGCCAAAAGAAACAACATTAAAACAGATAAAGAAGAACTGGCTCTTAAAGCGGAAACTTTTGCTTTAAACAGAGGTAACCGTTCCCCGAGAGTAGCGGAACAATTCATTAACAGTTTAATCTTGTAAATTAAATGATTTTAAAATTTAACAACTTTAGGTTCTTTACCGAAAGAATAGAAAGTTGCCGTTGCATCTTTTAAGTATAAAACCTGAGTGTTGTTATCATCGGCTTTATACATTTGTCTCAACGACGGGTAATTGTCCAACATATGTTGTTTTGCTTCTATTCTGTCATCATTTACAACAGTTGCTTCTATTCTTATCCAAGAGCTGCCGTCGAAAGCACATATTTCCACTTTAGGGTTTTTAGCCATCTGTTTAGATACATTTTTTACTTTGCCGGTTTGTATATATAACTTATCTTCAAACAAATCTATTGTTCCGAAAGGTCTTACTCTGGGTTGATCGTTTTCCACTGTTGCAAGATAATAAGTTTCGCACTTCTTTAAAAAATCGTAAACTGTTTTCATGTCCGGATCCTCCAAATTTATTGTTTCGGTAACTTCTGTTTTTTGCCCTTCGGCTGTTGATGTATTTAACTTTTTCTTTTCTATATCTTCCAATGCGGAAAAATAAATTAAAAGCACAAAAATAATACCGATTAAAGATGTAATTTTTACTGTTGTCGGTGACTTTGTTTTAAATTTTGCGTCTATTCCGGATAGTTTATAATGCCACGAAAAAAAACGATATTGAATCTGTAGATATTTTTCCGTGAAAAAAAATCCGAACAAGAACACAATTAAAAGGATTAATAAAATTATTTTAAATAATATCGGCATTATATTGAATATTTGAAACCTAAGTTAAGTTGTATAGTGTACATTGAGCCGTGACCGGCAAAATCGTTATCGGGAATTAACCAATTATAGTATGTATATAACACTTCAACTATTAACCATTTAGCTTCTATACCTACACCTGCACCCATATATAAACCAGAAAGTCCGCTGGCATCTATCAATTTTATATCGGCATTACTGTAACCTAACTGACCTATAATATATACACTGTCTATTTCTTTGTTTTCTAAAACCAATTTAGGTTTTCCGGCAAGATAAAAGTTTGTTGCGGATATTTTTTGTGCCGTGTTTTCAATATCTGTTTTAAATAAATGAAAAGCACCTACACCCAAGCCTATATTTTGCCACGGATAAACAAAAAATTCACCGCCCAAAGTGTATCCCAAATCCACGTCTAAAATTCTGCTGTTTATTATAGTTCTTTCTTTTTCTTCCCCATCGACCATTATAGTATCTTTGAATACTACATTTTTATCTAAATCGATATATGGAGAAGCCAAAAGGCCACCTTTTATAATAAAGTCCATATTCATTTTTGCACTTACGGGCAAAACACATATAGTAAGCAATAAAATTGAAAAAATAATTTTTTTCATTATAATACTCCGCAGAAAATATTTTCCATATTATACTACAAAATTAATTCAATTTACAATTTATAAATCATAAATTGCCTTTATATGCAGGATTTGATAAAATAAAAAGATATGAAACTGTGTATTAATTTTAAAAACATTAACAAAAATAATTACGCGAAATTTATAAACAAGAAAAATTCGGCTATGGCGGAAAAGTTTAAAACTGTTCCTGTTTCCGAAAGAATTGTTCTTTTACCGCACTGTATGAGAAGTACAAAAAATTGTAAAGCCGTTGATGAAGGTACACATTATACTTGCATGAAGTGCGGAGCTTGTAAAATAGCGCAAATACAAAAACTTGCCGATGAACTCGGATATAAAAAAGTTTATGTTATGAAAGGCGGAAAAGCCATTTATAACATTTTGGTGGAACAAAAAATAAAAGCTGTTGTTGCCGTTGCCTGTCACTTTGAGGGAGCACAAGGTATAAAAATGACAGACGGATTAAAAGTTACAGCTCAGTTTGTGCCGTTACTTAAAGACGGTTGTTGCGATACCGATGTTGATGTTGAAGCAGTTAAGAAAATTATGGAGCAAAAATAAATAATGGATAAACTAAAATTTACGGAATTGAATTTATCACCTGAAATATTAAAAGCTGTTACGGATATGGGATTTGAAGAAACTACACCTATACAATCTTTGGCAATACCTAAGATGATAGAAGGGGTGGATCTTATAGGACAGGCACAAACCGGAACGGGGAAAACGGCTGCTTTCGGAATACCTATCCTTGAAAAAATCGTTCCTAAAGAAAAGAAAGTTCAGGCACTTATTATGTGCCCTACAAGAGAACTTGCAATACAGGTGGCGGAAGAACTTAAATCATTATCAAAATATAAAAAAGGTATAAATATTGTTCCCGTTTACGGCGGACAACCTATAGTCAGACAAATGTCTGCACTTCATAAAGGCGCACATATTGTAATAGGTACTCCGGGAAGAATTATAGATCATATTGAAAGACAAACAATAAAACTCGATAATACAAAAACCGTGGTTTTGGATGAAGCCGACGAAATGTTGGATATGGGCTTTAGAGATGATATAGAATTGATATTGAAAAATTTACCTCAGGATAAACAGACTGTGTTCTTTTCCGCAACTATGCCGAGAGAATTTTTGGCACTTACAAAAAAGTATCAAAAAAATCCCATAAACATAAAAGTTGTTCATGAAAAGTTGACCGTTCCTCAAACGGAACAATTGTATTGTGAAGTAAGAGAACACCAAAAACTTGAAGCATTGGCAAGATGTATAGATATGGCAGATGCAAAACTTTCGTTGGTTTTTTGTAATACAAAAAAGAGAGTAGACGAAGTTACCGCACAGTTACAAATAAGAGGATATTCCGCAGATGCGATACACGGGGATATGAACCAAACTCAAAGAGACAGAGTTATGGACAAATTCAGAAATTGCAAAATAGAAATTCTTGTTGCTACCGATGTTGCCGCACGCGGTATAGATGTTGATGATGTTGAAGCGGTATTTAATTTCGATATTCCCCAGGATATAGAATCTTACGTTCACAGAATAGGCAGAACCGGCAGAGCAGGAAGAGCAGGTAAAGCATACAGCTTTGTTGCAGGTAAAGATATATACAAAATAAGAGATATTCAAAGATATACTAAAGTTACAATAAAAAGAATGCCTGTTCCGTCACTTGCCGATGTTGAGAATGTAAGAATTTCTTCCTTTATGGAAAAGCTTAAAGAAACTTTAAAGAAAAACACGTTTGAAAAATATATAACCAAAATAGAATCTTTAATAACGGATAACATAACATCCGTGGATGTTGCCGCGGCATTATTTGAAATGATGTTGCAAGTTGAAAATCCCGAAAAACATGAAGATATAGATATGACCGTAAACAGTTTTGAAAGAGATTTTTCAAGAGACAGAAATTCGGGAAAGAAGTTTTCGAAAAGTAAAAAAAACAGACACGGTGTGGCAAAAGAAGCCGGTATGACAAGATTGTTTATGAGTATCGGTAAAAGCAAAAAAGTAAGACCGGGCGATTTTGTAGGCGCGATAGCCGGCGAAACGGGTTTAAGCGGAGATATTGTCGGTTCCATAGATATATTCGACAAATTTTCTTTTGTGGAAGTTCCGAACGAATATGCTCAACAGATTATTGATGCATTAAATAACAGTAATATAAAAGGTCACAAAGTAGCGGTAGAAAAAGCGCAAGGAAAATAGTATGCCTTTATTTGAATTTGTTTGTAAAAAATGCGGTACAAAATTTGAAAAAATAGTTTTTTCGACAGATAAAGAAGAAATAGAATGTCCGCAATGTAAAAGTAAAGAAGTAGAGAAACAATTTTCGACATTTTCCGCAGGAAATTCCAATGCAACGGTTCCGTCTTGTTCAGCTAAACAAAGTTCGGGATGTTGTAACGGTTGCTGCCACCATCATCATCATTAGGAAATAACAATGTTAGATTTATCGTTAAATTTAGGAATCAATTTAAAAGAAATAAAAAAAACTTGTGTCATTTGTCCTGTATCGGACCATTCACTTTTTGCAAAGTTGGGAAAACCGAAAAGAAATAATCTTTTCTTTGCGAAAATAATGAACTATGAAAATGTAACGGTAATTTCAACAAAGAATAATTTTTTGGTTGGTGATATAGTTTTATGTTTAAAAAATTCAGCTTGTGAAAATATAATATTGTTCGGCAGTTGCGGCGGAATAGGAGATGTAAAAATCGCAGATAAACTTATAGTAAAAAAAGTATTTAATTTTGAAAGTTTTTCCGAAATGCTTGAAATGAAAAGAAATCCGGATTCTTATTATCCTTCGACGATTTTACTTGAAAACTTTTTATCTAAAGTAAAAAAAGATATAAAACAGGTTAAATGTATTACATCAAACTCTATAGTATTGCAAAGAACATATAAAGATTGGTTTGATAAGAACAAGATAAATGCTGTGGATATGGAATGTTCGTCCGTATTTTCCGCGGCTTCGGCAATAAACAAAAAAGCTATAGCATTGTTTTATGTTACCGATCATGTATCCGAAGCAAGTCCTTTTGAAACGGAACTTGATGAACAACAAAAGGCCAAATTGTTGGCGGTAAGGCAGGAACTTGCAGATTCTATTTGTGATTTTATAAGTAACAATGGATAGCAACATTTCTTTAATCAGTAACAATATTCAACGAAAATTTCCTTTTTTCGGAATAAATAAAGTAAGAGAACTTACACGCCTTGTTTTTGAAATTTCCAAAAAAGAAAACATAAATTCGGTTGATGTAATAAATTCAATAGAAGAAAAATCTTACGAAAAAGTAAAAGAAATTCTTTTAAAAAGAAGATATCCGAAAACTTATTCAATATCAAAAAAAGAAAACTTTTATTTGCCCGATTTAAGTTTAACTAATGAACAGGCAAAACCGGTTTCGGAAAAATTTAGTCCTAAAAATGTTTATTATACAAACGAAGTTATCGATTCCGCTTTATATAAGAGAATAAGAAATCTTTATCCCGATGCAAACTTTGTTGAAATAGAATCGTTAAAAAGTTTTCTGAAAAAAGAAAAGTTTTCCATAGCAAAATATAATAACAGAAAAGAAAATCTTTTTTTGGTGAACGAAAAGTACGATTTTTTTAAACCGTGTCCTTGTACGAAAAACGTAAGATGTTGCAATTATTCGATATTAAATATCGGTTACGGTTGTTTGTATGAGTGCAGTTATTGCTTTTTGCAGGGATACCAAAATGTAGCGGGAATAATATTGCCCTGCAACCTGCCGGACTTTTTGAACAGAGAAAAAATAAAACCGGTTGATAACAAAATGTTTTTTTTGCCGAGAGTCGGCAGCGGCGAATTTACGGATTCTTTAATATTTGATGATATAACACTTTTTTCAAACGATATTGTTAAATTCTTTAAAGAAAATAAAGATATATCTTTTGAATTCAAAACTAAAAGTGTAAATATAGATAATTTGTTAAAACTTGGCGGAAGCGAAAATATTGTGGTATCATGGTCTGTAAATGCACAACAGATGATAAAAGAAAACGAACATTGTACACCGGGTTTAAAAGAAAGGTTACAAGCGGCACAAAAGTGCATAAAAGCAGGTTATAGTGTCGGGTTCCATTTTGACCCTGTAATACTGTATGAAGATTGGAAAGACGGTTACAAAAAAACTATTGAAAATATATTTGATTTTATAGATGGAAAATATATAAAATGGATAAGTATCGGTTCTTTAAGAATGGTTGCAAATCTGAAAAAAGTTATAGAAAACAGGTTTTTAGATAATAAAATACTCGACGAAGAACTTTTATTATCGCACGATAATAAGTTAAGATACGATGATAATACAAGAGTAAAAATATACAAGTATCTTGTTGATTTAATAAAACAACATGACAGCAGTGTTGTTGTTTATTTGTGTATGGAAAACAACGATATTTGGAACAAAGTTTATAATAAGATATAAGGGCTAAAATTATGGAAATGGAAAAAGTTTACGATTCAAAAAAAGTTGAAGAAAAGTGGGTAAAGTATTGGATAGAGAACAAAACATTTTCTTCTAAACCGGATAAAACAAAAAAATCTTTTACGATAGTTATACCGCCTCCGAATGTTACCGGATCTTTGCATATGGGACATGCATTAAACAATTCTTTGCAGGATGCGATTATCAGATTTAAAAAAATGCAGGGATTTAATACTTTGTGGGTTCCCGGAACCGACCACGGCGGAATAGCAACACAAAATGTTGTGGAAAGACTTCTTAAACAGGAAGGTAAAACAAAGTACGATTTAGGCAGAGAAAAATTCATAGAAAAGATGTGGCAATGGAGACAGGAAACAGGCGACACGATATTAGATCAATTGAAAAAGTTGGGTTGCGGTCTCGATTGGGACAGAACAAGATTTACTATGGATGAGGCTTGTTCAAAAGCGGTTAAAAGAGCATTCAAAAAATTTTATGATAAAGGTTTAATTTACAGAGGAAAAAGATTAGTTAACTGGTGTCCGAGATGTAATACCGCTTTATCCGACATTGAAGTTGAATATCATCCCGAAAAAGGTAATTTGTGGTACATAAAATATCCTATAAAAGATTCCAACGAATTTTTAACGGTTGCAACAACAAGACCTGAAACAATGATAGGTGATACCGCAGTTGCAGTAAATCCCAATGATGAAAGATATAAAAATATAGTAGGTAAAACAATAATTCTTCCTTTGGTGGGAAGAGAAATAAAAGTTGTTGCCGATTATATTGTTGATATGCAGTTCGGAACGGGTGCTGTAAAAGTAACACCTGCTCACGATGCGGTTGATTATGAAATAGCAAGAAGACATAACCTTGAAATACTTGAAGTTATAGATGCCAACGGTAACATGACGGATATAATGGAAAAATATAAAGGTATGTCTGCAAAACAAGCAAGAGAAGTTATCGTTGCGGATTTGCAGGAACAAGGATACCTTATAAAAACGGAAGATTACAGTCATTCCGTAGGAAAATGTTACAGATGCGGAACAACAATAGAACCTATAATGTCGGAACAATGGTTTTTAAAAGTTGAAGAAATGTCTAAAAGAGCATCTCAAGTTGCAAAAGATGAAAAAGTAAAATTTTATCCCGCATCTTGGAAGAAACCGTACACATTGTGGTTGGATAATTTAAGAGATTGGTGTATAAGCAGACAAATTTGGTGGGGACACAGAATACCTGTTTTTTATTGTGTTGATGAAAACGGTAACAAAACAAGTTGTCCTCCTATAGTTGAACAAGATACTCCGACAAAATGTCCTTATTGCGGTAATACGCATTTGGTTCAAGATAACGATGTTTTGGATACTTGGTTTTCTTCCGCTATGTGGCCGTTCAGTGTATTTAATTGGGGAGAAAAACCGGACAATGAAGAATTAAAATATTATTATCCTACCGGAGTTCTTGTAACGGGTCATGAAATACTTTATTTGTGGGTTGCAAGAATGGTTCAAATGGGACTTGAATTCTTGAACGATATACCGTTCAGTGATGTATTTATTCACGGTATAGTCAGAGACAAACACGGACTAAAAATGTCTAAATCCAAAGGTAACGTTATAAATCCTTTGGAAATTATGGACCAGTTCGGAACGGATGCTTTAAGATTTGCTTTGGCGCAGTCTGCAGCACCGGGAAGAGATATGCAAATATCCAACGATTCGTTCTTGGCTGCAAGAAACTTTGCAAACAAAATTTGGAACGCTTCAAGATTTATTCTTATGAATAAAGGTGAATTGGAAGTTTCCGATCAACCTCAAGTAAAAGAATTATCCGATAAGTGGATACTTAACGAATATAACCAAACAATAAAAACGGTTACAAGAGCATTTGAAGTTTATGATATAGATGTTGCTTCAAGAACACTTTACGATTTCATTTGGACAAAGTTCTGTGACTGGTATATAGAACTTTCGAAAATCAGAATGACATCCGAAAATGTTGAAGAGAAAAAACAAGTATTGTCGGTTCTTATTTATGTGTTAAAAGGAACAATAAAAATGTTGGCTCCGATTATGCCGTTTATAAGTGATGAATTGTGGTCGATATTTAATAACACAACGGAAAGTATAGTAAATTCTTCTTTCCCTGTTTACGACGACAAACTTTCTTTCGGTGATGAAGCAAAACAGATGGCTGTAGTTCAGGAAATAGTTTCTAAAATAAGAAATGTTAGAAGCGAAATGAACATTTCACCCGCGGCATTTATTACAACAAAAATAAAAGTGTTGGATGACAGCAAATTTGCTGTTGTTGAAAATAATCAGGGCTATATAAAATCTTTAGGAAAAATAAAAGATTTAAGTATCGGTAAAGATATTCAAAGAGAAAAGAATTCTGCTTTAGCCGTTGCTACAGGTTTTGAAATGTTTATACCTTTGGAAGGTCTTATAGATTTAGAAAAAGAAAAAGCAAGAATAAACAAAGAAATAAAAAATATTTTGGCTGAACAGGAAAAATATAATAAAAAATTGTCTAATCCGAAATTCGTAGAGAAAGCTCCTGCGGAAGAAGTCGCAAGAATAAGACAAAAACTTGCAGATACACAAAGCAAAATTGCAACATTGGAAGAAACGTTGAAGAACTACGAAAACTAGAACGATAAATTAGTAATTGCGGGGAAAAAATGAGAAAGATTAAAATAGTAAAAAATTATTTAAAACATGCCGAAGGTTCATGTATGTTTTCTTTAGGCGAAACAAAAGTTTTGTGCGTTGCAACCGTTGAAGAAAAAGTTCCGCCTTTTATAGAAGCGGAAAAAAGGGAACAAGGTTGGGTAACTGCCGAATATTCTATGATGCCGAGATCTTGTAACGATAGAATTTCAAGAAAGAAATTACAAAACGGAAGAGCACAGGAAATATCAAGACTCGTAGGCAGATCTTTAAGAGCTTGTGTGGATTTGGAAAAGTTAGGTAAAAGAACAATAACTATAGATTGTGATGTTATAAGAGCAGACGGCGGAACAAGAACCGCATCTATTAACGGCGGTTTTATAGCACTTGCTCTTGCACTTAAAAAATTACAGAAACAAAAATTGATAGAAACATTACCTTTAAAAGGTTTTTTAGCGGCAATAAGTGTAGGTTTTGTAGGTAAACAAATGGTGTTGGATTTGTCCGCAAAAGAAGATAATGTTGCAGATATAGATATGAATGTTGTTATGCTTGATAACGGTGATTTGGTTGAAGTTCAGGGAACAGCGGAAGGTCACACTTTTTCAAGAAAAGACTTGGATAAAATGTTGGACAGTGCAAAAACAGGAATATTCCAGGTAATAAAAGCACAGAAAAAAACATTAGGGAAGATTTAAAATGAAAGAAATAATACTTGCCACGGGAAACAAACATAAAGTTGTGGAAATAAAAGATAT
>CACWKJ010000018.1 GCA_902761395.1 uncultured Elusimicrobium sp.
CAAAAAGTACTATGTACGTATACGAGCTTACAAGAAAGTCAGCGGCAAGACTTACACCTCAAGCTGGAGCAAGACAAAATCAGTCAAAACAATCGGCTTACAGAAGGCTTTTGCTTCTGCAACAGAAAACATAGGCGATATGTTTAGTGGCGATCCTACGAAAAGAGTTCAACAGATATCAATATCTGCAGCTCAACAACTATTATCTTATGGAGATAAAGTAGTTTCACCGAGATTTAAAAATTTTGCATATAGTTTGATGGGAATATCATCCGAAAAAGGTGGAATAGTAATAAATGAAAAAGCCGGAACAATGACATATTATGACGCTAACGGTTCTGCCAAAGTAGTTGATTTGAACTCATCTACAACATCCAAAGATTTTAATTATGAGGATTTGAGAAGATTGGCAAAAACAGAAGGTTTTGAAAGAGCATTGGATTACGCAAAATGTTATGGAGCAGTTCAAACTATAAAGGCATATGATGGAGATGGCGGAGAAATCTTTACCGCAACAAATGTAGGATATTATGAAGACGATCATTGTATGGCCTTGGAATATGAATTTAAACAAGATGGTTATGCAGATGGTGTATACTTTAAGGTAAATGATGATACAGAAGAAGGAGATAACGAGAACGATAATAGTATAAAAGCCGGACAAAAGAAGATAGTAGTGGAAAGTTTTAAATCTCAAGATGACGCAAAGAAAGAATATACTATGGTATATAGTGTTAAGGAAGGAGATGATAGTACTTACACTGCAGATTGGGGTGGCAATTTAGAGATAAAAGTATCCGGAGGCTCAATAGATAGCTTAGATAGGGTAATGGAATGGCATGATCAAATAGGTAAAGACGGGAAACCGACCGGTAATAGCGAGGCATATGCAATAGATTTTACCGATGGTGGTTCTGTTACTAATGGTAAAGACGGATATGCGAGTGGAGTAGAAACAATAGTGTTAGATCCACAAGGAAATGCTGATACAACAAGAATCAATTTATCTTATTATGAAACAAAACAAACCGGATCAGATAATAATTCGGATAATGGTGATGATAACAGTGATGATGAGAATTTTATAGATAAATACAAAGATGTATTGGAACACACTTCAAGATTAAAAATATCAGGTAAAGATAGTTTATATGATGGTTATGAACATGTTGATAGCGGTTGGATAAACGGAAAAGAATGTACAACAACCGTAACAAATGTAACTTATCAAGGAAACAAAACGTTATATAACTTTGACAAAGACGGGAATATGGTATCAGGTAAGGTAGATTATAAAAAAGGTACTGAAATGGCTACTGTTTTTGGTGGCGATCTAGATGGTGATACCATATTGCTTAGTAAAGATGTAGACTTCAAATTTACCGTAGATGACGGAAAACTTTCGATGGTACCGGATTCTATTTCAGTAAGTGGAACATATATAAACAGAGTTGATGGAGATATAGTAGGAAAGGGAGCATTACAAAACGGAACTATAAAAGTAAACGAGCAAGGACAAATTGCTGTAGATGGAAAAGTTGTAATAAATAGCGGTAATAAGTTTGAAGTATTAAAGGGCAGTGATGAAGAAAAGAAAGATGATGAAGAAAAGAAGGATGATAAAGAGAAAGAAACTGCCGCTCCGGATGCAAAAGACACAAAGGCAGTAATAACAGAAACAGATGATAGATATGAATTGACAAAAGGTTCAATATCATTACGTGGCGGACAGTTAATAGTTGCCGGTGAGGGTGCGACAGCTTTGGATGGTTCTGTTTTAATGTCTGCTTTCGGTCAAGTAAAGATAAGCGGTGATTATACTTTCAGTAACGGCGTATGGCAAGGAGCGACTGAGGATTCGTCTTACACATATGAGGATACCGCTTCGGCCAAAGCCAAAGCAAATGAGTCTTTAAAATCTTCGGGAATAGCAATTTCAGATAAGGACGCATTTGAAGGTAAGCAAACAGGTGTAATAACATCTGATGCCGGAATAATGTTCAATAATCTTGTTGCAAACAGAGGAGCTAAAGGTGTTGATATCAAAGTAGTAGGTGACAGTTATTCATTTGAGAACGGTATAACCGTAGGAAAAGGTTCGGAATTGAATGTGTGTGTACAGGAAAGAAACGGTGAAAAAGTATTGGCGCTTAGAGCAAACGGGGATGTAGAGGCTACATATGGTTTACCTGAAGGATGGAAAACAGATACTGGAGCAACATCGGTTACAGAAACATTTGAAAAAGGACAATATATAACAGCAGCTGCAATATTAAATAAGGCCGGAGTGGAATCTATAACAGGAACAGATGTCAAGTGGAATGGACAGGATGTTTCTTCAGTCACTCTTAAAATAGGTCATAATTACGATGGACATTATAACAACCATGAAGGCGGTCAATATTCTAACTACGATTATTGTTATTTTACGTTAGCCGGTAACGGAGAGACCGTAAAAGATGTTAACGGAAAAGATGTACAAAAAACGAATTTAGTAGGAGAATACAACGGACAAAAATTTACAATACTTGCCGGAGCACGAGTTTCTTTAGGAAGTGACGGGTCTATACAAGTTTTATCCGGAGATGTTTATACTGAACAAATGAATGTATCGCAACAACCGGAAGCAAAAGAAGATGGTGACAAGGCACCCGGAGCAAGTAAAGATTTGAAATTTGATTCATATTTTGAAGGAAAAGCTGTAGAAAACGATGACGGAGACATTTTGGCAACCGGTATATTTAGAAATTATTCCGATGCTACTATGGCTCAAGTATTCTCCGAAGCAAGTATATATCAAGTCGGTTCTTCTTTTGTTGCAGGATCCAGCATAAGAGGTATAACCGTAACGGAAGGTACATTACAAATTAAAGATATTGATGTTGACGGTAATATAAGTTTCTTAGGCCTTGCCGGTATTGCCAGATACAAGAATTCTTTAAATGAAGAATATAGGGTTGATGAATCCGGTAAAGAGGAATATATTATCAAAAAAGAAGATGTTGTCACATCGGATAATCAAGAAGTACTTTATGATGATAAAGGTGATATAGTTGCTGTTGTGGATAAGGATGACAAACTTGATGAGTCCGATAAAGGTTATGATGATGCCAAAACATTTAAAGACGAAAAAGGAAATGATGTACGTGTTGACGAAGATGATGCTCTTCAACTGGGAGAACTTACCGATGCTAACGGTAACGGTATAAAGAAGTTTGTAGGTGTTAAAGAAAACCAAATCGGAGATTCAAAACAAGCCGGTTGGAATTCTAACGATGATATATTCATGATAATTGACGGTAACAAAGTTGCCGTTGATGTTGATGGCTCAATCTTTTCATCGGGATTTGATCCTAACCTTAAAGTAAAAGTTACGAGCCCTAATATAAATAATAACGAAGAAATGGAAATTAGTATTAAGGATTGGAACAATAATACCAAGCCTGAGAATACAAAAACCGTAATGTATAACGGACATGTTATATATGTGGACAAAGATGCTTTGGATATAAAGAACGAACAATATGAGATAGATTTAGGTGATGGTAAGACTGCAAAAGTTAATATAGATTATGATACGGAAATTGATTACGATACCAATGGTGTCCCTCATGAAAGAAAGACCGAAAAAATAACATACGAAGTTGATGGAAAAACATATACCTATGATGGCCTTGCTACCGGTTTCTGGGGCGGAACTAAAACTGATTTTGAATTAACCAACAAAAATGATGAGAACGACTATATCAATTTTACTCTTAAAGGTAATGATATAACGGCAGAGCATGTATTAGTTGCCTCAAGATGGGGATTTGGTTGGAGAGGAGACAGAGTTTCCGTAAGTAATTTGTCTTATCATGCTTCCGCGGACGGATCGGGACATCAAACAGTATACAATGATTTCATCGGTGAATATGACGGATCTAAAAATTCCGACGGAACATTTAATCTTAAAAATATTACCGATAGCAGTGAAGATGCTAAACATGATTCAACATCAGTAACAACCTCTTGGGACAAATACGGTAGACAAACAAACCTTGATCGAGCAGAATATACTTGGAAAGGGGATTATGATGATGTAGGAAGAGCAAAAGAAATAGAATATATTGCACCATACACTACAGAAGATGGTGAAGAACGTGGTAGCTTTAAAGAAACTTATGCTTATTCAAGTGATGATCCGGATGCTGCTGCTATATGTACATCAAGAGTTGAATATTCCGGTACATTGAAAGATATTAAATATGATAAGAGTGATATAAAAGAAGCAGTTCCCGAAAATTATAAGGAAACAACAATAACTTATAACGGTGTTGATGAAAACGGTGAAAGAATAGAAGTGTCCAGACAGACAGAAGTAAAAACAGCATATACGGAAGAAGATAAAAAACAAGTAAGAGAATATTTGGAAGGCTTACAAAAAGAAGATCCCAGTATAACCGATGAAGAAATTGAAGAGATAGTTAATAAAGACTCGACGATGACTTTCCAATATATAGATGGTGTTAGATATGATAAAGAAGTATCCAATATAAAAGTTGATGTTTACGGCAGTGTTTATGGCGAAGAAGAACAATTCTTTAGAACGGAATACATTAATTCCAAAAAGCAAAATACCATAAGTACAACAACCGTAGATGACGAATCAACGAAATCATATAAGACTGTAAAAACTACTCTCTCGGAACAAGATGTTATAACGGCATATAATAACACCGGAGATGAGAACGTAGATTCTGTTGTAAGAAGTAAACTCGAAACTCCTCAAGAAAACAGCACATTATATGACGATAAAAATCGTGTTGTTTATGAAACACAAAAAGGCGGAGTATTTAAAACGACCGTTATTGATGGTGGCAATACCGAAAGAAAGACCGGCGATGTTTTAAGTTACGGAAAAACGGATAAGGCCACATCTTATACATATTATGATGACCCAGAAGATGAAAATTACGGAGAAGTTGAAACAAATACGGTTTCTAAAGAATATGATTATCTTGACAGATCCAATCAATATGGTGAAGCTGCAAAGAACGGAATAGTAACGGTTTCCGTAACAAATACTAAAGGTAAATTCTTGTTGGAAACAACAACAGAATCCAAAACTTATGTTCTGGGTGAAGGAACAAAAGATAAAGATGGCAAAGAAAATATATCAACAAGATCGGCAAATTTTGATATTGATCCGGTAGAACATACCTATACATATTCGCAAAGTATTTCGTTGGGTGGTGGGTTGCTTATAGATGTTGGTGAAGGTAATAGTATAAGTAAAGAAACCAGAGAGCGAATATTGCAATACATAGATGATTTGGACGATGAAAAACTTAAAGCTGCCACATTGGATATGACGGATGAGCAGTTGGCAAGATTAGTTACCAGCGATACTTATACAATATTCGGTGTGAGCGTAGATTTTAAAGAAGGCTCCGTAAGTGTAGAAGAGAATGTTTCTACAAAAACCATATATGATGCCGGAGGAAATGTTGTAAGCTCAATCAAAGACGGTGGAGAAACGGGCGGAACTTACACATATGATTTATCCGCCAAAGGAAAAGAACAATTTGGTACGGGTGTGGATTTCTCAACATTATCTGATGTTAATTTCAGCGCTTCCGGTATATTTACCGGTAAGTCGACAATTGATACTGCCGGTAGCAGTGTTGCCGGACAAGGGAAATCTATTAATGATACTATTATCAGTGATATGAAGGGCGGAACCGATAATGTGCTCGGTGACAAAATTTCGTTTAGCCAATACAGACAAGATTACGGATATGAAAAAGACGATTTGGGAAGAGTAACTTCAAGTAAATTTGTAGAAAATGTTAACGGAGGATGGATTGCCGGAGAGACAACAAGTACTTATACTACCGAAAACAATAGTACCGTTGCAACATCAGTTACATCTTATGCAAGTGTTGTAACGGATGAAAATGGTAATATTCCAAGAAATGCGGATGGTTCTATAAAGTTGGATTCTATAGTTACGGATGAAAGTACAAGAGAAACCAAAGAACCGCAAACAGGTTTGTATACATATAGTAATGTGGGCCATAATGCACCTATAGATGTAAGCATGAAAGGAATAGATCAATATAATGCATTGGGAGATATAAGAGATGCACAAAGAATGACAAAAGATGCAACAACAAATGCTATTTGGACAGGAGCTGTAACAGCTCTTTATGTCGCTGCATCTGTTGCTCTTGCAATAGTAACATTCGGTGCTTCGGCCGTAATACAATTGACGGCGACATCGGCAATAATGGCAATAATGGCAATTGCTGCAATACCTGCGGTTTATAACGGTATGAAGAGAGGTATGAATGCTGTTTCTGTAGGTGATACAAAAACAGCAGTTATGGAATTTGCTTTTGTTGCTTTAGACTTTGCGGTTGTTGTTGGCGGATTTATGAAAATCGCAACGGCTTTGGCAGAGAGCGGCAAAGAACTTTCCGGAATTTTGGGTGTTGCTCAGAAAATTGGAGCTAAAGCAGCATCGGTTTCACAAGCAATAGCAGAATCGAGAGCAGGTAAAATTCTTAAATTCTTAAGTCCGAAAACAACGCTTAGTCAGCAGGCTAAACTTATTTCCGAAGGTGCAAAAACTTCCAAAGTGTTCGGCTTCCTATCTAATTCTAAAGTACTTAATTTTGTTGCCGGTCTTGGAGGTACAAGTTGGGGTAAAGCTCTGGATTTAGTCGGATCAATAGCAAGAAATGCCTTAATTTTCGGTATAAATATGGATATAAAGATTCCTATATCAGGTAAAACAATTCTTCCGATACATCATGAAGGTTTATTAGGTTTGGTATTAAATAAAATTGGAGCAGAAGAACTTGCAAACAATGAAGTATTCCAGGCAGCAACAACATTATTAACATTCGCTCCTATATTTAATGAAGAGTTCGCAAGAGCTAAAGATGGTGCTGCCGGTACGGATAAGACTTTCATGGAAAGTATCAAGGGAGATAAGACTTTAGGAGAATTATACAGGGAATCTATAAATGCTTTCAAAATGAATACTCTCGGAGGAGCTACGACTATACCGGGAGCAATGTTAAATTTTGTAACAAATGCATTTGCGGGTAGTGCCGGTATGATAGCAGATATAACAAAGTTTAATTTCATAGTATCCAACGGTGTGTTCGGCGGAATAAAGACCTTGGTTTACAATACTACCGGAGTAGAATTGGGAGAGACAGGAAATGGTCTTCTCGATTTCTTGTTTAAAGGTTCTAAAGTATATTCAAGTGCCGCAGACTTCATGGAATATTCATTAACGTCGAGTGCTTCCATGATGACAAATTCGTCAATGTGGGCATTCAGTTTCATGACACCTGTATTTACAACAGCATTGACACCGTTATTACAGAAAATACCTGTAATAGGAGAGACAATAAGAGCATTCAATTATGCTTCCGAGTCTGCAAGCAACCAATATGTAAGTACCTTCTTGGAAGAAAATGTTAAAGAAGAATTATTAGGTCATATTTGGGATTGGGTTCCCAGTGATGAGATGAAGGAAATATTACAAGAATGCTTTGATGATACTCCGGATATAAATGTTAATATTCAAAATCTTAATACTGCACATAGCCAAATAAATCAATCTTCTATACAGACATTAGCTTCCGCATCTTCTACACAAAGACAGAGAGAAGCGGCAGCAATGATTTTAGCTTCTGCAATGATTACTGACGGAAGTGTTGCCGATGTTCAGGCTGCAAGACAATCAACCGCACAAGCTATACTTGATGCATCATCTTCAAGGAGCGGATTTGCGACTACTTTACAAAATGCAGGTACGAGTTTGAAATCGACTCCTGTAGTATTTAGAGCGTTAGGCTTGAGTCCTTTAGGTAATATTTGTCAAAAACTTGGTACATCTGTTCAGGAAAGAGCTACTACCAGAAACGTAAGAAATGCTGCAACACAACAATATAATCAGCATTTGGGGACAAATGTTAATTCCGGTACCATAAAAGGTATTGATAAAAAGACTTCCGTTGCAGGAATAGTGGTAGGAAATCAAGGATCACAAGATGTTTCGGAACAAGTATCTATTGCTGTAGACAGTATGGCAAGTACTATGGGTTTATCTGCCGCTTCGCAAGAAATGGTTAATAATTTGCTTTTGGGCGGTGCAAGTTTAGATGTTGCTTTGGCAACAGCATTATCTATACAAACTTATACACAAGAAGCGGGTGTTGATCTTTCTCAGGAACAGCAACAAGCAGTAAGAGAGACCGTTGAAGCAAGGGAAGGAATTATAAATTTTGGAATAATGGTTAACAATATTGTGAACGGGGCAATACCTCTAATGCAAATGGAAGCAAATGAGGAAATACAAACGGATGGTTCGATAGATGTAGAAAAAATGAGCAACCAAGAGTTAAGTGACTACCTTAAAGCATTATCTGTCGAATTACAATATTACGGTAATTCAATTAAACCTTCAGACTATGCAAGGGCAGGTGAATTACAAAGCAAATTTGATGCAGCTTCGCAAGAATTGGCAAAAGCGGAAAAATACTCTAAATCTACTGCAGAAGCTATCAAACAAATAATGGAAAACGGAAAAGAAAAACCTGCCGATCAAGTTATATCCGAACTTGAAAATTATAAGAACGAGGAAGGCTTATCATTAAGAGAAAAAGGCCTTAGAGAAACTTATGCGAACCGTTATATTGAAGCACTCAGCAGAGAGCTTGATATAGAAGATCAGATTATAACCGGAGGAGATACTGCTGAAGGAATTAAAGCAAGTGCGGAAGTAAGACAAATATTTGAAAATGTCGGAAGCTTCAGTAATGAACAATTAATACAAACGGAAGTTACTCCGAACGGTTTGGAAGAGTCTATGGCGCTTATAGATGCTGCGATTTACTCGTTAGAGCATAGTAAAGATTATAATCCTGTTGGAAATGAATATACAGCAAAATTGGAAGCAATAAAAGAAAAAATAGACAGAAAAGAAACACTGACTACCGAAGAAATAAGTATATTGAAAGCAGAGTACGTAATGTTGAATTTGGAATCTAAATTTAATGCTGCTATCGGAGGAAATACATTCAGATTTACAACCGGTCAAAGAGAAAGTTTTGTTGATATTTCCGATAATTTGTTAGGATCAAATACACAAGAAAGAATTACGAGAGAGTTGGCAACAGGCGGAGGTAAGACTTTCTTGGCTGCTATAAGTACTGCATTGTTGATAGCAAACGGAAATGTTAAAGACGGACAATTTGTCGGAGTATTTACAAATACTTCAAGTAATGCAAATGAACTGAAAAAGAATATAGACTTTATATTCGGGGGAATATTCGAACAAGGAACTGATATTAACGAAGCTGTTATTCAGTTAAGTGCTGAAAAATATAATGAAGCAAGACAAGATCCGGGCAAGATGCAAGAATTAAGAGAACAAATATCCAAAGCAAGAGTTATTTGCTCTGATTACAGTACATGGTCAAGTATAGTTGCATCCGACTGGGCAAGTTTGGTTTCCAACGAACAAGATGCCGAAACATCCGAATATATAAGAGGAGTTTTGGAAGCAGAAGATATTAAATTTACAAAGAGTAACAAAGGAAAATATCAGTTTGAAGATTCCACGCAAGCATGACAAGCAAGTGAAATATTGCAAAAATTGGCCGCGGAAGGTGATACTAAAATACAAGATGCATTGGATAAAACAACAATTCCGTTAGAAAAAATAGGAGACGTTGTTGCCGATGAAATAGATTTCTTCGGGACAATACCAATGCAGGCTCTTGCAACCAGTAACGGCAAGTATTATTCTGCAGAACAAAAAGTTTCGTATTATCAAGATATATTGGATGGTAAATTAACTAAAGATCAACTATTAGAGAAATATAGTGATAGCGGCATAACAAATGCATCTTCTATAGAACAAGATATCATATTGAGTGTAGAAGCATTGAGAACAAAAATAGAAACAATAGAAACATTTAGCGATATTGTGAAACAGGCAAACGGATCTGCAATAACAGAAAATACTAACGGTATAAGAAGATTATTGGCAAATTCCGTTGCTGCAAATGATATAAAAGAATTGATGACAAACTATAATACTGAAGTATATTTTAAGGATTTGGCTGCAGTAACAGAAAAGTTATATGAGCAGAGCAAGAAGAAATTCGGAGAATTGAAGAAAGGCCAGAGTATAATCAGTATTTTGGATGCAAGTTTATCTAAATTCTCCAGAGCCGGTTTGGTTAGTGAAATGTTGGGTGTTGATGTGAACGAAAACGAATATGAACAACAAGTAGCAAAAGAAGATGCAGATTTGAAATCATCAAGTGAAGCTAAAGATGTAAATAAGATGATATTGGATGCTGCGGAGCAACTAAGCAAGAAATACGGTAAGCTTTTCTCTGATACCGAAATTTTGGAGCAAGTTAGAAACGGTATTGGCGCTTGGGAACTTGTGGAACACAAAGATTACAACGTGGTAGAAGACAACGGAGTTAAGAGAGTAGTTGTAATCAACGAAGGTCATGATGTTAAAGACTTATCATTGCCTTCCGGAATGATGCAAGTTTTGGAAGTTAGAAGCGGGACAAGTATCAGTAAACCGAGTGCGGAAAGTTATGTATCGAATTCAGTATTTGCAATGAGTTTGTTTAATAACTTGGTAGGATTGACAGGTACTGTTTCAAGCATGGTTGATATTAACATATTCAGAGCAATGGGTATAGAGAAAATAGGTAAAGCTCCGGGAGTTCAATCTCATAGCAAATTATTCTCAACAAGAAAAGGTATGGCAGAGTCTATTTATAAAACGGCAAGTTTATTAGCGGAAAAAGAAATAGCAAACTTCCAATTAGTTTTGACACCGAACTCGGAAATAAGTTACTTAACATTTAACACTATATGTGAAAATATCGTTAAAGATTTAAAATCTTTGGGTAAGAAAGGTTTTGATTGGGATTCTGAAAATTCTAAAGTGGAAGCAGATTTGGCCGGTATCGGTCATGTAGAAATGAGTTATTCCGATTTGGTAAAAATGGTATTATCGGATAGTCACAGCAGCAGTGAAGACTTTGCACAAAATTTGAAAACAGTAAAAGGCATATTGACCAGAGATGCGGGAATAACGGATACACA
Source organism: uncultured Elusimicrobium sp. (assembly GCA_902761395.1). Taxonomy (GTDB): domain Bacteria; phylum Elusimicrobiota; class Endomicrobiia; order Endomicrobiales; family Endomicrobiaceae; genus Ruminimicrobiellum. The sequence goes on from CACWKJ010000018.1 coordinate 11,140, forward strand.
GAAGTTAGATGAGATAATGACAAATACTATATTGTTTGCAGATTCTTCCATGAATGAAGATGCTCTTAATGAGTTATCAAATAAAGTTAAGACCGGTGCATATAAATATATAATAGGAGATGCTTACTTAATCGGAAGAGGTTGGGATGTTGGAGTGATGAACAAAACATTGCAAAGCTTGAAAACAAATCAGAATATAACAGATAGTACCGCTGAAGATGCTGATAACAGAGGACAAGTAAATTGCTGGTTATTAGATGGCGTACTAATGACGGAAGCTCAGATGAGGCAGGGTGCAGGAAGAATAGATCCGTTTGGAAACAACAGATTCGATTCTCATTCATACTCTAAAGATATTATCTC